>JAFSVP010000026.1 GCA_017444905.1 Bacteroidales bacterium | reverse complement strand
GACGGCCGTTCCCCAGTCATCGGGAATTTTCTCGATGCGACGGTAGGCGATGGCCCTCTTGCCGTTCCAGGACTTGAACACTCCACCGATGGAGCCCCAGAGCTGGGCCTCGGCGGTGTCGGGGAAATCGACTCCGAGAACGTCCTTGACCTTTGCCTTGAACTTGTCGCAGAGGTCCTTGAGCTCGTCGGCGGTGATTTCGGTGTCGGACTTGTAGCCGCGGGCCTCCTTGAGCTCTTCCATCATACGGTCGAGCTGCTGGCGTATGCCCTGGCCGTCGGCGGGCTCGATGCCCTCGGCCTTCTCCATCACGACGTCGGAATACATCATGATGAGGCGGCGGTATGCGTCATATACGAAACGGGGATTGCCGGTCTTCTTTATCATGCCGGGGAGGGTGGCGGAGCAGAGTCCGATATTGAGGATGGTGTCCATCATACCGGGCATCGAGCTGCGGGCGCCGGAGCGGCAGCTCACGAGCAGCGGGTCGGAAGGGTCGCCGAACTTCCTGCCCATTATGGCCTCGGTGTCGGCGAGGGCCGATGCAACCTCGGCCTTCAGCTCGTCGGTATAGCCGCCGCCGAGCTGGTAATACTCAGCACAGCAGCTGGTGGTGATAGTGAATCCGGCAGGGACCGGCATTCCCAACTTGCTCATTTCTGCAAGGTTGGCTCCTTTTCCTCCAAGGAGCTCGCGCATAGCGCCGTCGCCTTCGGCACTCTTGCCGCCGAAGCGATAGACTCTTTTCATATTGTCAGACATATTTCTTATTGAATAATTTACTCAAAAAAGCAAAACGCAAATTTACACTTTATTTGCCACTTTTACAACAGCCTCGCGGCAAGTTCCGACAGGGCGCTCCTCTCGCCCTTGCGGAGGAATACGTGCTGGAAAATCTTCTGCCCCGAGAGCTTCTCACCTATATAAGTAAGGCCGTTGGACCACTGGTCGAGGTAGGGCTGGTCAATCTGGAAAACATCGCCCGTAAACACCATCTTGGTGCCCTCGCCGGCACGGGTGATGATGGTCTTGATTTCGTGCGGGGTGAGGTTCTGAGCCTCGTCGATGATAAAGTAGCACTTGCCGAGCGACCTGCCCCTTATATACGCAAGCGGCTCTATTATAAGCTTTTCCATAGTGAGCATACTCTCTATGCGCTGAGCCTCGCGCGAGGTGGGCCGGAACTGCTCCTTGATGACGTTCAGGTTGTCCATAAGGGGCTGCAGGAAGGGGCTCATCTTGGTCTTCTGGTCGCCGGGGAGGAACCCTATGTCCTGGTTGCCCAGAACCACGGTGGGGCGCGAAATTATTATCTGGTCATAGTCGCGCTCCTGCTCGAGGGCCGCAGCAAGAGCGAGGAGAGTCTTGCCGGTACCGGCCCCTCCGGTGAGGGAAACGAGGCTCACGGCCGGGTTGAGGCAGGCGTCGAGAGCCATCTTCTGCTCGTCGTTGCGGGGTTTTATGCCGTAGGCCTGACGGGAGCGGATAAGCTTGATGCGGCCGCTGGCGGCGTCGTAGCGGGCGCAGGCCGGCTCGCCGGCTCCGCCCTCCCACTCGAACTTGAAGAGCTGGCCGGCAAAGGGCTTTACGCCTGCGGGCAGGGCCGATGGAGCGATATCGCAGGAAGGCCCGTAGCAGAGCTCCTGCATCACGGCGGAGGGCAGGGTGAAGCGGCACACCTCCTTCTGGCTCACGGCCAGCTGCTCCTCGTCGGTCTTGTCGGTAAGATAGTCCTGGACTGCCATACCGGCGGCCTTCGCCTTGAGGCGCAGGTTCACGTCCTTGGTCACGAGGGCCGTGAAACGGCCGGGGTTATTGTCCCGCACCCACATCGCCGTGGCGAGTATGCGGTGGTCCTGCGAGTCGTCGCGGAAGAGGTCTGCGTACTCCGGGGGGAAGGGGTGGTTGGGCTCGACCTTGATGCGCCCGAGGTCCTTGCCGATGGGTATGCCGTCGGGCAGGAACGAGCGCCCCTTGCTGATGGAGTCGAGGTCGCGCATGAAGCCGCGCGCGTGGAAGGCCAGGGTGTCGTTACCCTTCTTGAATTTGTCGGCCTCCTCGATGACGGCTGCCGGGATTATGAGGTCGTTGTCGCGGAAATTGCGTATCGCCCTGTGATCGTGCAGGATAACGTTGGTATCGAGCACGAATATCTTAGCTTTGCCCATAGTTTATGAGGGATTCGAGTATGTTCTGTATGCCGCTGGCGGCGCCGGAGCGGAGCCTCAGGCCCTCGCCGGAAGGGTGCCCGAGCGGGTAGAAGGCTATGTCCTGCAGGAGCATCTCGGCGTCGATGTAGTCGAAATCGGAGTCCCGTATCTGGAAAAGCGCCCCGGGAATCTCGGAGAAGAGAATGCGCACCGGGTCGGTCTCGCCCTTGGCCCTGAGGACGTCGGATATGTCGATGCCGGCTCCGACACCGGCCGAAGACATAAGCCTGGCAGCATTTGCGAGCCCCCCCGCCCCCACCGCACGGGCGGAGACGAGGATGCCGTCTTCGGCAAATTCCCTCAGCACTTCGAAACAGTCCATGAAATAGTCGGGGTCGTCAATCTGCGGAGCGATGCCCCAGTCGGGAGCCACTGCCTGAGAGAGGAGCGAGCCTCCGAGCCTGTAATCAGAAGTATCAAAGGGAACGTACACTATCCAGCTTTCCGGGTCGGGGTCGAAGGTCCCGGGCACTATCGCGGGCGCCCCGGAGAAAGGCGTGGCGAAACGGGCGTCGAAACCTCCGGTCTCGCAGCCGTAGCGCCGGAGCGATACTCCCAGCGTATCGATGTAGTCTGCCGCAGCCTCGACGGAAGCATAGAAAGCGGCCATATCGCCCACCTTGTCGGGGTTGCAGCTCCATTTGGCTGTGAGCGAGAGGTCGTCGAGCTTGAAGTTGCCCGCCCGCAGCATCGAGTCGATGAGTGTCTCGGCTATGCGGCCTCGCGTGCAGGGGCCTGCAAAGGGCACCGAAAGCCTGCGCCCGGGGGCGGCGGCCACGGCTTCAAGGTATTCATCCGTCTTTGAAGGATCAAGCAGGAGAGGGCCCAGACCGGGGTCGATGGTCTCGTCAACCACCGTGCCCTGGGCAGGAGAGGGAGCCTTCCCCGACACCCCGGCCAGAATCTCCGCCGGAGTGAGGTCGCGGGGCACTCCGTCTATTATATATTTGGAATCCAGCGATACGCTCATCGAGGCAAATATACGCATTTTTTCGTATCGCCGCACTTGTCGTTCGCACGGTAATGCGGAGCGTAAAGCGACTCCACAGTAACCGCGGGCTCGCTGAAGGTTCCGGCCTGCGACACGAAGTACTCCTCGGTAATCGTACTGCTCTCTTCCGGATAGCTCTCGAACCAGTATTCGCTGCGGTCGCGCCATACGCTGCGGTATCCACCGGCCGAATAGGCCCACGGCCCGTTGAACACCGGCAGAATGTATGAAGGAATCGCTCCCGAGAGCTGCTGGACGGGCTGCAGGCAGGCCGCGTGGGGAGCGGTAAGGCGCACGAAACTGCGGTTCTCGGAGCTGTAAATATTGTATTTCGCCTGAATGCGGTCGCCCACCCTCAGGGTGTCGCCCTCTTCAAGTATATCGCCGCCACGGGTATAGACTCTCTCTACGGTGAATCCGTTGCCGGCTGGCTTGATTTCGCCGAAAGGCTTTTCAAAACTGCCGGAAATCAGCAGCACGCGTGTGTCGAGGGTCTGTTCCGTGCCCTGGAGGACGGTGGCACAGGCATCCACGAAGGCGGGGTCGTCACCCCAGTTCTGGGTCTCTTTCTGAATCATCATCCAGAGGCGTATTCCTTCAGCTATGCGAAGGGCCTCTTCCGACTGCGCACCGCTTTCAGCCTTTCCGTAGGCGCTGAGCAGGCGGCAGAGCAGGTTGTGGGCGTAAAGTTCGCTCTCAAGCAGGCCCCTGAAGGGCATCACGGCGTTGGGATAATAGATTCCTCCGGAGGAATGCTCCACCGAATACTGGAGGAGCGAGGCGACGTCGGAGCTCAGCGAGCGCTGTACCTTCTTCGGCTTCAGCCCCCAGGACTTTGCAAGGGCGAGGCCTTCCTCTGAAGAAGCGAGCGCCTGGAGGGTAGCGAGCCTGCGGGCCTTGGCAAGGATGCGGGCGTCGAGACCTCTTTTACCCGTGGGCGTGAGGTAGTTGCGGACATCCTTCCTGAAGAGCCTCCCCTGCTTGCCGGAAGGAGCGCTGAACGGGACTTCCGGATAGAGCGAGCGGGCATACAGGTATTGATAGAGGCTGATGCCTCCGAACCACGCGGGGCGCTCTTTCATCTTGAAATAAGCCTCGTCAAGGAAGCGTACGGCGGATTCGGCGTCGATGCAGGGCTCGAAGCCGAGGCTCCTCATTGCGGCTTCCCTTTCAAGCACGGCGGCAGTGATTATGGGAGAAGGCGACATGCCTTCGAACCAGGCCACCCCTCCCCCGCTGCACTGGCAGGCGAATATCTTCGTACAGATTTTGTCAAGTTCTTCCTCACTCAGGCCTTCGGCACCGAGTCTCTTTGCGATGGCGTCGGAATACATTGCATCGGTAAGGCTCAGCACGTTGTCGGAGGCAGGTTCAACCCTTTCAGGGACGGCATCCAGAATCATCTGCCTGATGTTCCTTTCCTGCACGGGGAGCGACGAGGCGTCGATATTTACGAACGCGGCGCGGATTGCAGCCACGGCCGCAGCCCTTTGAGAAGGGTCTCGGAGCAGGGCCGAATGCGCCTCGGTGATGCTCTGCACGGCCTTACGAACCGGGAAGCTCACGAACACGGCGTCGGAAGCGACTATTCCCTCCTGAATCTCTCCTGATGCGGTGAAGCTCACCAGCACGCCGAGGGTATCAACCCCTGCGGGCAGGATTCCGGGAGATGCTGCAAAACGGAGCGACCCGCCTGCCGGAAGGGTGAGAGCCTCCTCGCGGGACGAGAGAAGTCGGGCCGTTTTGCGGTCGGCGCCGTCGAAGAAGCGTATCGAGGCCCGTCCGGGGACGTCGCTGCCGAGAGTATTGGAGATGGAGGCTGAAGCCTCGTAAGCATCTCCATCATAGATGAATGCCGGAGGAACTATCGCCACCTGAACCGGCAGGGTTACCAGTAGCTCGCGGCGAAGGACGGCTCCGTGCATCGCCCTGTCGTGGGCGTAGAGCTGTACATAATAGGTGGAGAGCTTGCCGGAGGTAGTGAATTCGAGGCTCGCGTCGCCCGTGGAGGAGGTCTGCAGGAAGGGCTCCCAGGCTATGGTGGAATCGAAAGTGTCGCGTACCACCGGAGCCTGAGCCTCGTTTCCGGCAGCCTGAGGGGCGGTGGCGTCGTTCAGGGCGGCGGATTCCTCCACGAAGTCGTAAACCTCGCCTTCGGTGCCGGACCTGCTCTTCATTGCATAGAGCACGGGCTCGCCGCTTTCATAGCCGCGGCGGGATGAGCGCAGGCGGTCTTCACCCTCGCGGGTACTGTAGCTGACGGTCGCCTCCCTGGCTTCGAAGGGGCGGGGCACCGACCAGTCGTTGGATGCAATGTCTTCGCTGGCCTTGTCGAATACGGCCGCCGCGACTTCCATCGAAGGGTCGGAATGCAGGGTAAAGCTGCATTTTGTGCCCGGTGTCACGGTATCGCGGAAGCGGGTGAATTCCAGCACGGGTTCGTGCCTGACGACGGGGGAAGAAAAGTCCCTTGTGTATGAGTAGCAGTTCCTGTGTTTGAAGAAGAGCACGTGCAGGCTGAGATTGCCCTTCCACCCCTTGCGGCGGGTGATTTCGAGCCTGCGCACGCTGCGGTCGCCCTTCAGCTTGAGAAGGCCCGACTCAAGCAGCACGTTGCCTCCGTCGTGAAGCTCCCAGGCAATCCAGGCAGGGCCGTCGGTGGATGCAAGCTGCAGGGCCAGGGCGTCGCCGGCGGTTTCTTTTATGACGCATACATAGTCGGCATCGAGGCGGGTGTCGGAGTCGCGGAGCCGCAGGAGCGACTGCCGGAAGACCTTGCTGTGCTCCTTGCCGTGCTGGTCGAATGCGCTGGCTGTCACCGTGATACTGCATTCCGACGCGTTCACGCCCGTAAGGTCGAGGTCCGCGGTGGAGCCGGGAGCGGGAGTAATGGTGCGAACCACCTTGCCGCCGCATTCGAGGGTGCAGCTGATGCTCACGCCCTCGGTGCAGCCGTAAGTATCGAAGCGGATGCGGGCAAAGTCGTCACGCACCATCCAGGCGGAAACGCTGTCGATTGACCGGGTGGACGGGCTGGTGCTGCGGCAGCCGTCGGCCCTGTTGAGAAGGGTGATGGAGGCGGGAGGGTCGGAGTAAACGTTGCCTACATAGGTAGAGAAGTCGAGAGTCTCGCCCGTAGCGTCGGTGACGGTCAGGTTAACGCGATAGTGCCAGTAGCGGGAAGATTCTGATACATTGAACTTTACTTCGAAGCTTCCGTCGGGCTTGATAGTTACGGGGGCTGTCTTGCCGGAGGTCCCGGGACCGTCCACCACGGCTTTTGCCGAAGCTCCGCCGAGGGAATGTCCGGCGTACGCCAGGATGCGGCCGGTGACGCACACCTCGTCGCCCGGGAAATATATTCCGTTGCTCCTGGCCCATTCTACGGAGAAACTGGGAAGGACGAATTCATCTACCCGTATATAATTGGTCTCCAGCCATTTCTGCGATGTGCCCACTTTCAACGCCCATTTTCCGCCACGGCACCCGTCAGGAAGGGGGATGTCACCGGCCACGGAGCCGTAGGAGTTGGTAACGAGCTGCCGCTCAGCTACGGTGCGGCCTTCGCTGTCGCAGAGCTGGACGCGGACGCCGGTACCCTCCGGCACCGTCTCGTATTCGTACATTCCCTTGAACAGGACGGCCTTGAAATGCAGGGTTTCGCCGGGATTGAAGGCACTGCGGTCGGTTATGACGTGGGCTCTTTCCACCTGTACGTTCACTGCAGGGTCGGGGACGCCGGAGCCGCTGCGGATGCTTATCTGCTTGGTACGGAGGATATGGCCGTCTTTGCCGCGGCTGGAGGCCTGGATGTAATAATAGCGGCGATTATTGTCAATACGCGAGGAAAGTTCCGCAGGCAGAGGGGTGAAGCCGTCGAGCCTGACCTCGGATGCCCGGGCAATCTCCTTATCGTCGGAGTTGTAAAGGATGAGGTCGGCCTTGGAGACGGGCTCGCCCGTAACGGCGTCGGCGACGAATACTGCAAAGCCCGCTGCATCGCCCCTGCTGGCTATCGAAAGGCTGTGCCGTATGTATTCACGGGTGCACTCCGCCTTGCCTCCGGTACACTTCACCGTGTATTCTCCGTCGTCGATAAGGGGGATTGCAAAGGTCAGAGTATCACACACATAGTAGCTGCGGGAGGGGTTATCCTGCTTAATGGATGCATCCACGTGGCCGTTGGGGTCGATAATCTTGAGGCTTATGTCTGGAACGTTGCGGAGTATGGCCGTGAACTTGCCCTCGGAGGCCGAAAGCTGTATCGACTGCGAATCAAGGTCCTCGATATAGCCTTCCACGTCGCTGCAGCTGCGGGCGATGAGGCGTTCGGAGCCGCCGGTGAAGGCGGCGCGGTCGCGCTCGAACTCGGCGCATCGGGCTCTCAGGGCCCTGTACGCATCGGAAGAGGAGCTTTTGTCGCGGCGGAGCGCGGAAAATTCGTAATCGAGCATCCTCTCGCGGAAAAGGAGCGCCGCCGCCCTGCCCTCGTAGCGGCCTGCAAGTTCGGTCATGGCCCCGTATCGCCGGTCGGAGGGGAAGCGCAGGGCGCTGACGTATCCGATAATTGCCTCCTGAGGGTAAACGCCGGCGTAAATCGTTTGTATGTCGGTAGTTGCGCCTGCAAGGAAGCAGCTCCAGAGCACGTAGTCGTAGTCATTCGCAAGTGTGGGGATGAGGACGCCGGCGTATTTGCGGCCCGTGATGTAAGAGTCGCGTGAGTAGAATTCAGGGTTGTGCGAAGCCTTGAGGCGCGATTCTTCTTTTTTCAGGAATTCGGCTTTGGTGCCGTTGCCCCAGTAATTGTGATACAGGAAGAATGTCGCCACCGGCTCGTCAAAGGCCTCTATTTCAGCTTGGAACGCTCTGTAAAGGCTGTCGCGCAGCTTCCAGTTGATGCGGGCTCCCGTCTCGCTGTAGCGCTCGGCCGCGTCGTAATAATCCCAGGCGTAGCGCTCGGCGGCAGCTTTCTTTTTGATGGCGTCGAGGGCCTTCAGCTGGTCCTTGGGGAGGTCGGCTGCGGCGGCCGCCTGATACTCTTTCCAGAGCGTGGTAAGCCGGTGGCCTTCGCCGGGAGCCTGGACCGAGTAGGACTGCGAGGGTACGAGGGCGAGCAGAGCCGCAAACAGGGTTATGAGGAGTCGTTTCATCGCGCTTATGGGTTAGGAGGTTGTTTTGAAACGTGTGGTATGCAAATATATACAATTATAAGCTATTCAACTGCCTCGAAAAAGCCGCTTCCGAGGGCGTCGGACACGGTGTAGGTGCTGCCTCCTATGTAGAGGAGCGCCGGGGCGTCCGTGTGAGGACTCTCAAATGCCGTGCCGAGGGCTATGGCGCCAAGGGCTGCGGCTATCCCTTCCTTCACGGATGCGCAGCACCGGACTCTGAGGCCTGCCTCTGACAGGCGTTCTGCAAGGGCCTCTGCAGGAAGAGCCCTCGGCGTGGACGGGGCCACGGCGAACCATTGCGCCTCCCCGGGCATAAGCGGGAGTATGCCTTCGAGGTCTTTGTCGGCCATAATGCCGAAAACTATGTAGAGGCGCTTCCCTGAGGCCTTCAGTCGGTCGAAGAGGAGCTTCAGCGCCGGAGGATTGTGGCCTATGTCGCAGATTATTTCCGGCTTTTGAGTGCAGGTGGGTAAGGCGTCGACGGAAAGCTCCAGCCGCTCCCAGCGGGCCCGGAAGCCCGTTATTGCGTACGCATTCAGGATAGCGTCCTGCACTTCGGAGGAAAGAGCAAACGCACAGCCGCCCTCCGTGAGCAGGCTCAGCGCAGCCCAGACGGTACGGAGGTTCATATATTCGGGCTTGGCCCGGCTGCTTTCAGCATCTGCCAGCAGCGGCGGAAGTTCGTAATCTTCAGCATAATACAGGGGGCAGCCGACAGCAGGGGCAACACTCTCGAACACGGGCTGCGTCTCAGGGTCGCGCCCCCACACGAGGGCAGGCACGCCGGGCTTGAAGATACCCGCCTTCTCACGGGCAATCGCAGCCCTCGTAGAGCCCAACAGGTCGCAGTGGTCGAGGCCGATGGACGTTATGATGCTGATTGCGGGGGTCACGATATTGGTGCTGTCAAGCCTTCCGCCGAGCCCCGTCTCAAGCACGGCAAAATCCAGCTGCGAATCGGCGAACCACTTGAAAGCGAGCCCTGTAGTAAGCTCGAAGAACGAGAGCCCCGGCAGTTCGAAACGGTCCAAAAAAGCAAGGACGGCCTCCTTCGGTATCATCCCGAAGGCCCCGCCCCCCGGGAGCGAACACTTGATACGCTCGCGAAAATCAGTAAGATGCGGCGAGGTATAGAGGCCCGTCCGGAAGCCGCAGGCGGCAAGGGCGGCCGCCAGCATACAGCACACTCCCCCCTTGCCGTTGGTCCCTGCCACGTGAACGGAGCGGAAACGCCTGTGCGGGTGCCCTGAGAGGGCGTCCAGCTCCTCCATCCTCTCCAGCCCCGGCTTGTAGGCCGACGCTGAGAAGCCGTCGCTCTGCACGCTCCTGTGCCGTTCAAACAGCCCCGCTATGCGTTCCTCGTAAGTCATATCCATATCATTTTTAGAGGCTTACACCATTGGCACAAGGCCCGCCGTGCCATCACCATTCTACAGGTTCTTCTCGAAGAAGTCGGTAAGTTTGATATAGAGCTGCTCGCGGTTGCGGCCCATAACGTTGTGCTCGCTGCGGGGATAGGGGAAGAAGTCGATGGGGAGGTCGGCGTCGACGCAGGCCTGCACGAAGCTCAATGCGTTGATTGGCAGCACGGTTCCGTCGAGCATACCCTGGCAAATCAGCAGCCGGCCTTTGAGTTTGGAGGCCTTGTCGGGCAGGGAGGTCAGGGCAAAGCCCTCGGGATTGGTCTCGGGGTTGTCCATATAACGCTCTCCGTACATCACTTCGTACCACTTCCAGTCGGTTACCGGCCCTCCGGCGGCACCCGCCTTGAAAACTTCGGGATGCGAAAGCATCATTGTGATGGTCATAAAACCTCCGTAGCTCCAGCCTGTTACGCCTATTCTGGAGGTGTCGACCCAGCCTTCTGCAATGAGGCTGCGCAGGCCTTCCATCTGGTCGGCGGTCTCGGCCTGCCCGCAGCGGCGGTTGATGGCCCTGGCAAAGGCTGCCCCGCGCCTGTCGGTACCGCGGTTGTCCTGGATGTAAAGGACGTAGCCGCGCTGGGCCATCAGCAGCTCCCATGTGCGCACAGAGGCCAGCCAGCTGTCGGTAACCATCTGACTGTGAGGACCTCCATATACATATATTATAAGGGGATACTTTTGCGACGGGTCGAATCCGGCGGGCTTTACGAGGCGGTAGTAGTTGTCGAACGACGAGTCCGCCGAAGGCACGGTTCCGAATTCAACGCTCACTGGCGCAAATTCTCCGAGGGGCGCGTCAGCGGCCGCAAGAATCTTCTCGAGCTTGCCGTCGCAGCGGCGAAGAAGCGTCTGCCCGGGGCAGTCCACCGCGCTCCACCTGTCGATGAAGCGGGATTTGTCGGGGCTGAAGGAGATGCCGTGCATTCCGCTTTCGGTGGTAAGGCGCTCAGGCTTTCCGATGCGGGCCTTGGTAGCGGGGCTGATACGGCCGGGCGCGGCAAGGCTGATAAAGTCGGAAGCCTCTCCTTTCTTTTTCTTCAAGGCAGGCAGTTTCAGGCTGATACGGAAAAGATGGTTCTCCGCAGGAGAGACTTCGGCAGACATATAATATAGGTAGGAGCCGTCCCACTGGGCAAAGCTGACATCTGCCTGGCAGCCGGTTATGCGGTGCACGGAGCCCTGAAGGTCGCAGAGGTAGAGCTGGCGACAGCCGTCGCGAGTGTCGGTGTCGTAGATGAAGCATCCTCCGTCGCCCACGAAGTGTACGCCCCCGCGGGGCTCCACCCATGCGTCGTCTTTTTCCGTAAGGACGGTCTTCACGAAGGCGCCGGTGGAGGCATCGTAGAAGTTCAGCCTCATTTCGTGCTGGCTACGGTCTATTACGCTGACTATCAACCCCGTGCAGTCGGGAGACCAGGTCACGCCGGCAAGGTAGCGCTCAGGGGTGAAATCGCTGACCGCCAGAGTGTTGAGCACGTGGCCGGAGGTGTCGCAGACGCAGAGCTGTACCCTTTCCGAGGGCATTCCGTTCATAGGGTAGCGGATAGATTTCAGGCTCCCGGTGCGGGTGCTTATGTCAAGGAGGGGGAATTCACCCACCGCCCTTTCATCCACCCGGTACACTGCCAGCAGCAGGCTGTCGGGCGAGTAGAACCAGCCCTGGTTGATGCCGAACTCGTTGCGGGAGGGCACTTTGCCGTAGGTCACGAAGGCCGTGTCGCTATGCGGGAGGGTCGGGCGCTTCCAAGCCCGCCTTGCGGCAGAGGGCTTGAATGGCACGGGCTCGCCGGCTTCATTCCACACGAAGCGGGTCATCGAAGGCGAGGTGTACGCGCTCATAATATCGTGACAGTCAAGGAGTCTGCCTCCCTCCTGCCCTACGGTGACGCTCTTTAGCACCCGCCGCCCGGAAGCTTCAGGCAGCATCGCTTCCGATACATCCGCGGCTCCGGCAGAACCACCTTCGGCCTTAGGAGTAAAAGCAGTTGCTGCAAAAGACGCGCAGCACAGCGCCAGCGCTGAGAATATAACGATAGTTCTCTTCATTCAGGACATTTTTACAAAGATATTAAGATTCCTCCAATATTATTTTTCTATTTTTGCATACGCACAATTAACTTTTGTTAATTACCTTTGGTTAATTGAAGTTTTAACGCTATGCATACAAAACACATTATAATCTTTACCGTCCTGCTGCCGGGGTGCATTGAGGCACTGGCGCAGGATTTTTCCGGAGGGCTGCAGACGAATCCGGAATGCTCCGTGTTCCTAGTGAAGGAAGGCCGCGGAAGGGCCCAGCAGGGACTGGAGATGAGCGGACGCTATATTTTCTCGCTCGAAGACGGCGGACACGTGAACGTTTACGACTACAAAAAGCGCAACGCCAAGCCCATAGGAGGCTTTGAACTGGCCTCGTCGAGGCCGGACAATCACGCCAACAACGCCGAGTTCGGAGTGGAGAAGAAGCGCGGAGCCTCGTTCCCGCTGATGTACATCTCCATCGGCAAGGTGGGCTGCGACATCGAATGGACCTGCTTCGTAGAGAGCATCACCCGGAGGGGTAACAGCTTCAGCAGCGAGATAGCGCAGACCATCACTCTGGATATCAGCGGATTCGCTGAAGCAGGCTACGAACCCATATTCGGAGCGCCCAGCTGGCTGATAGACAGGGAGCGGAAAGCGCTCTGGGTATTCTCGGCCCACCAGAGAACCACCCCGAAGGTCACTGCCGACCCGGCGGAGAATTTCTATATAGCATACAAGTTCCGAATTCCGAAGCTCTCGGAAGGTCAGTCCGTTACGCTTACTGCCGGCGACGTGCTCCAGCAGGTAATCTTCCCGTTCGAGACCTGGTTCACCCAGGCCGGATGCATGCGTGACGGCAAAATCTACTACTGCTTCGGAATAGGCAAGCTCGACCCGGAAAAACGGCCCTCGCGCATCCGTGTTTACGATACCGACACCGGGACCATCTGCGCGAAATACGACCTCAACAAGGAGATTCCCTACGAAATGGAAGACCTTGTAATACGCGACGGCTGGATATTCGTAAACACCAACACGAACCCTTCGCGCGGACAGGGAGACCCGCTCATTTACAGGCTTTCCATGCCAAAATAATTGCGGCCGGCATTTTTCAAAATCGACATAAAATAGTACTTTTGTCCAAGTTTATCAGGATATGAAGAGAATTGCCGCCACCCTGTCGCTGCTGTGCGCCCTGTGCCTCTGGCTGGGAGCGCAGAACCGCGACGCATTCGAAGAAATCAGGCTCGACCCCCACAAGGCCTGCACGGTTTTCAATATGTACGACCACGACATCCCCGCTTGCGCAAAGCCGCCGAAGGGATACAAGTCGGTGTATATCAGCCACTACGGAAGGCACGGCGCACGCAACCACTCTTCCTCGTCAGACTTCGCCCTGCTGGACGGTCTTTTCAGGGAAGCTGCCGAGAAGGGCATCCTGACCGAGGCCGGAAAGCAGTGCGCAGAGAGCTATGCCGCCGTTTACGCCACTCTGAAGGGCCGCCAGGGCGACCTCTGCGACAGGGGCTTCGAGCAGCAGTACCGCATTGCCGGCAATATGTACCGGAACCACCGCCACCTTTTCCGCGGGAAGGCTAGAATCGACGCCGTATCCACCATCGTCCCCCGCTGCATCCTCACGATGTCGGCATTCTGCGACGAGATGCTCCGGCGCAATCCGGCCCTCGGCATATCCAAGCAGTCGAGCGAGGCCACGATGTACTACCTCAACCCCTTCTCGCTCTACAACCCCGACGTAAAGCCCACCGACGAAGGTTACAACAACAAGAGTGCATACTGGCAGAAGGATTTCCACGCCCTGAGAGAGAGGCTGCTGCAGCCCGAAGCCATATTCGGGCAGTTCTTCACCGGCCCTGCCTTCTTCAGCGGATATGGCGACCCTATCAAGCTTGAAAACGCCTTCTACGCCATTGCAGGCAGCCTCCAGTGCAACGGGCAGTGCAGCGACGACCTGCTCCGTTACATCCCCTACGACGAGCTCTGCCGCCTGCACGAGTGCTACAACTTCCGCTTCTACACTTCCAAAGGCCCCGACACGCTCTACCAGAAAGGCCGCCAGTGGGCATTCAGCTGGCGCACGATGCAGGACATTCTCGACAAGGCCGACGTAGACCTTGCAAGCGGAGAATACGCCGCCCGCCTGCGTTTCGGGCACGATATCATCGTGATGTCGCTCTTTGCCCTGCTCGATATCGACGGCTACGACAAGCCGGCCGGCAGCATTGAAGAAATCAAAGACGTCTGGAGGGCCTACGACTTCCCGATGTCGCTGAACGTGCAGTTCATCTTCTACCGCAACTGCAAGGGCGACACCCTCGTGCGCCTGCTCTACAACGAGCGTGACCTTGCCCTGCCAATACCCGACTGCGGCACTCCCTTCTTCTACCGTTACGACG
>JAFSVP010000005.1 GCA_017444905.1 Bacteroidales bacterium | reverse complement strand
TCGACCAGCCTGCCTGCGTTGATTTTCAATGCTTTGGCTCCGTTTACCGTAGCCATGTCCATAAGCTCCGCTATAGGCATCGCGCTCGGGTCGTCGCGCCAGGCTTTCTGGAAGAGGGCGGCGGTCTTCATCGCCTCGAGCATGTCAAGGTTGTTGGAAGACGCGCATCCGTCGGTGCCGAGGCAGACGTTAGCGCCGGCGTCGCGAAGCTCGTTGTAGAGGAACCTGTAGCCGGAGGCTATCTTGGCGGTGGAGTTGATAGTGTGTATGCAGTGTACGCCCCTTTCGGCTAGCAGTTCTATGTCGTGGGGCGTGAGCCACAGGGTGTGCGCCGCAAGCAGATTCGGCCCGAGCACGCCCAGAGAGTCGAGGTATTCCACGGGGGTGAGGCCTCCGTGTGCGGCCTTGCAGTCTTCCACCTCCCGGCGGGTTTCGCTAAGGTGTATGTGGAGGTTCAGGCCCCGCTCCCTTGCGAACTGTGAAATCCACAGTATCATCTCTTCGCTCACCGAATAAATGGCGTGGAAGGCTACTTCGTAGATGCCGCCGGAGGCGTTGATGCCGGAGGCCATCTCGTAGCGCTCCATGCACTGCTCCTTCTGGCGCTCCGCTTCCTTCCTGTCGCCCTTGTCCATCAGGTCGTAACCGAGAGCGTGGCGCAGGCCCATCTCCGAGGCCGCCCTGTGAGCGGCGGGGAAGAACCAGTACTGGTCGTTGAAGGTGGTGGTGCCGGTGCGTATCATCTCGATGCAGGCGACCTTGGTGCTCCAGTAAACGAAGTCGGAATCGAGATGCTCCTCTACTGACCAGATTTTCCGAATCCAGTCGCTGAAGGCCATATCCTCGCCTATGCCTCGCATAAGGGCCATACCGGCGTGGGTGTGCATATTGATGAAGCCGGGTACCGCAACCTTGCCGCTGCAGTCCATGATTTCAATGTCGCCGGCAAGGTCCCAGCCGCGGCTGCTCCCGCCGGCGCCGATTCGGGAAATCGCGCCTTTGTCTATGAGGACGTCTTTTTCAGAACCGTCCAGCCCTATGTTGCGGAGAAGTATCACAGGCCTCAGGGCTTGGGAATCTCGCCGTGGAAGCAAGTGTCGGTAATGTAGGCGATTACCTCGTCGAGCCCCTCGCGGAACTTGTCGAAATCCTCTTTGTAGAGGTAGATTTTGTGCTTCTCGTAGGCGAAGGTTCCGTCGGGGTTGGTGCGGCGCTTGCTTTCGGTTATCGTGAGGTAGAAGTCCTTGTTGTCCCTGGTCGATTTCACATCGAAGAAATAGGTCCGCTTGCCGGCCCTCACGGGTTTGGTGAAGACGTCTTCGGAGTTGCGGTCCTGGAAGGAGGACGAATCGGAATCGTATGTGTCTTTGTACATAACGAAAAATGATTGTGATATTTAGGCAAATATATAATATTTTCCGGAAAGGTGCTATCTTTGCAGGAAAATTTGTTTGAAATCTATGCTCAACCGAAGAATTCTCAGGATAAAGGTCTTCAAGGTCATTTATTCACGTGTGGAGAATCCTGCCCTTACGGCAGCCGAAGCCGAAGCCGAACTCTCGCGCTCGTGCGAGGCTACCCGGGACTTGTACGTGCGCATCCTTTCGCTCTGCAGCCCCCTTACGGCGGAAGCGGCGGCCCGTATCGAAGCGGCCGGCTCCAAGTTCAATCCCACTGAAGACGAGCTGCATCCCAACCTGAAATTCGTCCGGAACGCAGTCGCCCCGCTGCTCGATGCCGACCCCGATTTCTGCAAGCAGGTGAAGAAGCGCAAAATCAGCTGGGAGAACGACGATATGTTCCTTCGTAACCTCTACGAGAGCGTAAGGGAGCGCCCCTATTTCAAGAAGTATCTCGATTCCCCCGATTCTTCACTCGCACAGGACGCTGCGCTGTTCGCCTCGATATTCGCCTCCGAGCTGCCTGGCAATCCTGAGCTTGAGGCCATTCTTGAAGACAATTCGCTCTATTGGAACGACGAACTCGAATATGTAATCAACTGGTGCTGCTCGTCCCTTGACAGCATCGGCAAGGGCGAAGCGTGGAACCTTCCCGAGCTTTACATGAGCGACGTGAAGGGCCGTGGTGAGAGCGACAAGGCCTTTTCGGTCAATCTGTTGCGGGCAGCCATGCGCAATTTCGACTCCTACTGCAGCCGTATCTCGGCAGTCACTCCCAAGTGGGACGCCAACCGCATCTGCGCCACCGACCTCGCCCTCATAGTGTGCGGCCTTGCCGAAGCCGACACTTTCAGCGGCATAGACTTCAAGACGACCATCAACGAGTTCGTGGAAATATCCAAGTTCTACAGCACTCCCGAAAGCCGTTCCTTCGTGAACGGGGTACTCGACAAATTAATCAATAAACAATAAGACC
>JAFSVP010000025.1 GCA_017444905.1 Bacteroidales bacterium | reverse complement strand
TCGGAGACTGCGCATATTCTGGATCTTCTCGAGAGCCTGTTTTCCAACAGGCAGCTCTACATTGTCGTGGAGCATTATGATATGCTTGCCTGTCCGGAACTGGACCGCCATCTGCATTACATTACAGAACTATGTTCCTCACGATCCCTGCACTTTGTCCTGCTCAGCCGGAAACTGCCGGGATTTTTAAACCGGGACTATATGTCCTTTGAAAATATCAATGTCATCGACAAGAGTATCCTGGCCCTCACACCTGCAGGCATCAGCACGATCAGCCGGATCGGCGGTTCGCACTGGACCTTATCCGACTGTACCTGGCTCGCTGAATATACCCACGGCTTCGAAAATGCCCGCAGCGACAATAAGGTCCTCATCAACGTCTTCAACTGGAACGTCAAATATAATATAAAGGTGACCGAGGTGCAGACCGGCAAGGTCCTGCCGGTCACGAGGGTCGACAACTACGACCCGCTTCACATAGTTCACTTCAATATGCAGAGGGTGAACAACAACCAGAGAGACTTCAGCTTCGAAACCGGCAAGACGGGGCATTTCTTCGAATGTACCTGCTCCAACGCTTCCAATTCGGTGAAGATTGAAGTCACCGACGAGAACGGGACGACTTATACCGAGACTATGGCCCGTCCCCGCAAGCTTTCAACGATGAAAAACGAAACAAAATGGTAAAATATTTGAAAAAGCTCTTTTTCACTGCGGCAGCGGCACTCTGCATCCTTGCTTCTTGTACGAGGGTGGCGGACCCCGAAACTCTTCCTAATGAGGAAAAGCTCGTCGCAGTCACCTTTGAAGCTTCAGCCGAGGAAGACGCTGCCACGAAGAGTTTCCTCTCCGGCAACAAGATTTACTGGGAAGCCGGCGAGAGCGTTGCCGTATTCGACGGCGTGTCGGCCTCGCCCCGAGTTTTCACGGTCGTGGAGGTTTCCGGCTCATCGGCAAGGATTGCCGGAGAGGTGAGCGCTTCAGCCTCCGGCCCCTTCTATGCCGTATATCCCTATTCGGCTTCCGCAAGCCTGCAGGGCGGCGCCATAAATGCGGCTCTTCCTTCGGTGCAGACCCTGGGCGCCCACGAAGTCGCACCCGGCGCCCTCGCCTGCGTCGCGAATGCTTCCTCTCTTACTTCCAAGTTCCAGTTCAAAAACGTTTTCTCGCTGGCAAAAATCACCATTACCGAGAGCGGAATTAACGGCATATCGCTGTATTCCAATAACAAGGAGCCTCTCTCCGGGCAGGCGACATTTACCATCTTCGGCGGTGTAACTCCTTCCGAGGCGGCAATTGACAGGGTGAAGCTCCTTCCTTCCGGCGACAGTTTTGCCCCCGGCACCTATTATATATCGGTATTCCCCGGGACGGTGGAATCAGGACTTGCAGTGGTGCTCGACCGCTCCGACGCCAAGGCCCTGAAGAAAGGCTCTTCCCAGGCCGTGTTCGCCCGCAACGGGGGAGTGAACCTCGGCACCGTTTCCGGCCTCAGCTGGGTGCCGTACAATATCACCACAGCAGCGCAGCTCCGCAACTGGGCGCCTCTTGCGCCGTACTATGAGTCTGACGACACCGTTACTCTCGGCGCCGACATTTCGATGGGCGGCTCCTGGGCGTGCGCATCGCGCTTCAGCGGAGTCTTCGACGGCGCCGGCCATAAAATCAAGAGCCTCACCACTTCGGTGAGCCTTGTTGACACCCTCTCATCAGGCGCGGTCTTGCGTGACGTCGTGCTCGATTCTTCCTGCAGCCTGAGTTTCCCAGCATCCATCGATAATTTCGGATTCCTGGTCTCCAACTGTTACGGCACTGTTAACGGGCTTGTCAACAATGCCAACGTCACCCTGCCTTCGTTTACGGGAGGCCGCGCCTCCGCCATCGTGGGCAAGGGATACGCAGGATGCACTGTCGAAGACTGCGTAAACAACGGCAACATAAGCTTTAACGGTACGCGTGCCGTCAACCAGACGCTGTACCTCGGAGGAGTAGCCGGTTCAGTTACCTCCACTCCTTCGTCGGTATCGCACGTTCTCGGCTGCTCCAACAACGGTAAGATTACTTTCCGCATCACTTCCGACAGCTCTTCCAACAGCTGGCACATAGGCGGCGTGGCCGGGTCGTTCGAGTCAGTGACTGCTGCAAGCGAATGCCACAATACCGGTAATATCTTCTATACCACCACGGGCAATACGGGCAAAATCCTGCTAGGCGGAATAGTGTCGTACTGTAACGGCTCAGTTTCGCTCTGCACCAACTCCGGCAGCGTGACCGTGGCCTCCGAAAGCTCCGACGGAGCAGCCGACGGAGCTATCAAATCGGTCGGCGTAGCCGGTATAAGCTGCTATCAGGCATCACCCATCGACCATTGCACCAACAGCGGAGCGATACTTCTGCGTGCAGGTTATTACAACGGCCAGATGCAGGTTGGCAGTATGACCAAGTACGCCACCGCGGCGGCCGGTATCGTGGCATACGCCTATGAAGGCGGAACCGTAAGCGACTGTACCAATACGGGCTCCGTCGAGAGCAGCATCCGCCGCCTTGACCAGTGCGCCGACGCCGGTTTCAATACTTCGTCGCGCCATTCAGTGGCCGGCATCATCGGCTCTACCTACGGCGACGTCACTTCCTGCCGCAACGAGGGCACGGTGAAGGCCGTATGGACCACGGCCTCGCATTCCGCCACGCTGGCGAAGAACTTCGTTGCAATGGCCGGCGGAATCGCAGGCGGAGACTATAACTCCACCCAGATAGCCACCGATATACTTAACTGTACAAACACGGGTACGGTTGATATCTGCTGCGACTCGTCCGGCTCCAACAGCGCCTTCGGCGGCATCGTAGGCTGGCCCGGCAAGGAAACTGCTGCGGGCGAGAACTCCGTCACCGGCTGCGTGAATACCGGCAGCGTGCTGCTTTCCGGCTATTCCAAGTCCAGGCTCGGAGGTGTCAGCGGAGGCGCTACCCGTATGGAGGGCTGCCGCAATTCCGGTGCGGTGCGCCTTGCCTCAGGCCTTACCAGCTGCTCGGTGGGAGGCGTTATAGGTTTCCATAACTTCTTCAGTGTCACTGGCTGCCGCAATGAGGGAGACATCACTACCGACGTCGTGCTTGCAGGCAGCGCCTCCTCCAATGTGTTCGGAGGAATAGGCGGCCTCTTCGGCGGCATAGGCAATACCACAGTGAATGTGTCCGGAGGTTCGGTGAGCTGCCGTGTCTCGGCCCCCTCGTCCTGCCAGTCGGCCTCGATGCTGATAGGCATTATCGGCCACGACAAGAGCTCTACTGTCGCTCTCAACGTGGGTATACCCGATACTCCCATAGTGCTTTCGGGTTCGTTCAATTCAACGGCACTCACGGCATCCAACTATACCAATTATATAAAGAGCGCCAATTATCAGGGCCTTGACCCGAACGTAGCCTTCAACATCCGCTTCTCGGCCGGCAGCGACAACGCAGGCGGCGGCGGCGAGGGCTTCGGCGGCGGCGGTACCGGCACCTGGTGATTTTGAAGCTGACTTCTTACAGATATGCAGAATATGAAAAAGCTGATTATACTTTTGACTATGTCTCTGGCCGTCCTGCCCCTCAAGGCGCAGGAGGCCAGGGAGTATCTGCCCAAGTGGCAGAAGGGTTACTTCGACATACACTTCATCGCCACCGGCAGGGGAGACGCCTCCTTCATAGTGATGCCCGACGGCACCACTATGCTTGCAGACGCCGGCCATCTCAATGACGGCTGGCATGTAGCCCAGCCCAACGACAGTCTCCGTCCTTCGGAGTGGATAGTAAAGTACATACGCGACTTTTCGGCGGGCCTGCCTCACCGAGACACGGTGGATTATTTCTATCTCACTCATTATCACGGCGACCACTGCGGCATCCAGAGCGTATCGCTCCCTGGCAAACACGGATACCGTCTTGCAGGTATTACCGAAATAGGCGAATATATTCATTTCAATACCATCATCGACCGTGAGTGCGGCGAGTGGAAGTTCCCCTCCGAGGAATATATGTCTAAGCGCGAGAAGTTCATTCAGGAAAGCTACTTCCCCTTCTGCAAGTATCAGCGCGACAGCTGCGGTACCGTTCTGGAGAAATTCAAAATCGGCAGCCGCACGCAGTTCCGCCCCAGGAACGACACGAAGAGCTTCCGCAAGAACTTCGAGGTGTACAACATAGCCTCCAACGGCCACATCCACACCGGCAAGGGCTTCAAGGCCGTAAAGATGTACGACGAGGACCCCACGACCTTCGACGAGAATATGTTCAGCAGCGTCGTCCTCTTCCGTTACGGCAAGTTTACCTACTACAACGGAGGCGACATAGGCAGCGGCCCTCACGAGTCGTTCAGTGCTCAGCACCGCGATTTCGAGAGCCCGGTGGCCGACCTCATCGGAGGGCACGTGACGGTCCTCAACCCCGACCATCACGGCTGGAAGGAGTCTTCCAACGCCTATT
Source organism: Bacteroidales bacterium (assembly GCA_017444905.1). Taxonomy (GTDB): domain Bacteria; phylum Bacteroidota; class Bacteroidia; order Bacteroidales; family UBA932; genus Cryptobacteroides. The sequence continues at coordinate 6,829 of JAFSVP010000025.1, read as the reverse complement.
TCCTGAGGAAACTTACACCCGACGTCATCGTCGAGATGTGCAGCAACCGCACTCATCCTTACGCCAAGACCCTCGAGCGCTGGATAGACCCTATGACCTACGGCTTCAACCACAAGCCCAAGCTCTACATTACCACCGACGGCAGCCGCGAGCGCCTCGGCGAGGAACTCTGGCAGAATTTCGAGCCCTGGTACGGCCACGTGGTAGTGCGCGTGTACGAGGGCGGCGAGAGCTATCAGGTTTTCGTACTCGATGCCAAATCGGGCGACTGCCATATCCTTCACGCAGGTGAAATAGTGAATCTGTAGCAATAGAGCAATGTTTTTCCTCCAGACTCCCATTGTCCCATCCGAAGATGTGACTGCCAGGGTGGATTCCCTGAAGCAGGCGGTCGGCTCCTTTGCAGAGACCCTGGCCACCGATCCTGAAGCAGCCCTGCATCAGCTGGTCCACGACGGCATAGAGTTCGGCCTGAAGGTGCTTGCAGCCCTTGCCATCTACATCGTGGGTGCATGGATTATACGCAGGGTGAAGAAGGCCCAGAAGAAGCGTTTTGAGCGCCGTCATACCGACCCTACGCTGGCTTCGTTTACTCAGAGCTTCACCTCCGTGGTGCTGACGGTGCTGATATTAATCCTGGCGATAAGCGCTCTGGGTATCAATACGACCTCCCTCGCGGCTTTGCTGGCTGCTGGAGGAATGGCAATCGGCATGGCCTTGAGCGGCACTCTCCAGAATTTTGCCGGAGGCATAATGCTGCTGGCTTTCAAGCCGTTCCGCGTAGGCGACTTCATAGAGGCGCAAGGGTATTCAGGCACCGTTACCGAGCTGACCATCGTGAGCACCCATATCACCCTGCCCGACAACCGCAGGGTAATCCTGCCCAACGGCGCCCTCTCCAACGGCAGTATCAACAACTACACCCTCAATCCGCTGAGGCGCATCGAGTGGAATATCGGCTTTGCTTACGGAGCGGATGAAAAGGCATGCATCGAAAAGCTTCTGGAGCTTCTCCGGAGCGACCCGCACGTGCTGGATTCTTCCACTCCGGGGGCCTCGGACCCCTTCGCGGCAGTAGGGGAGCTCACCGCCAGCGCCGTAGTATTCAAACTCCGCGGATGGGTAAAGTCGGAGGACTACTGGGACGTCTGGTTCAATATCAATAACAAGATTTACTCCGAAATGCCGAAGGCCGGGTTCGGCTTCCCGTTCCCGCAGCTGGACCTGCACATAAAAAACTGAGAACCTGAGCTTTACGGCAGGCTCTCAGTCTTGGATGAGCAAAAGGCAGGCTGTCCTATCGGGGCAGCCTGCTTTCTATTACGTCCCAGTCGATAATCTGCCAGAGCGAGGCGAGATGGTCGGGCCTGCGGTTCTGCCAGTCAAGGTAGTAGGCGTGCTCCCATACGTCGAAGGTGAGAAGGGGAGTGAGCCCCTTTGCAGCCGGATTGCCGGCGTTGGTCTCCTGAGTAATAAGGAGCTTGCCTTCGCCGTCGCACGAGAGCCAGACCCAGCCGGAGCCGAAAAGGCCGGCGCCCTGCTTCTGGAACGTCTCTTTGAACGCTTCGAAGCTGCCGAAGTCGCGGGAGATTGCTTCCGCAATGCGTCCGGCAGGGGCGTTGCCCTCCCTTGCGGGGCGGAACTGTGTGAAGTACAGGTTATGGTTGAGTACCTGTCCGGCGTTGTTGAATATGCCGCCCTGGGCGCTGCGGACTATATCTTCGAGGGTCTTGCCTTCGAACCCGCTGCCGGGAATTGCGGCGTTCAGATTGTTGACGTAGGCCTGCAGGTGCTTGCCGTAGTGGAACGAAATGGTTTCGGCGCTGATGGCCGGTGCCAGCGCGTCCGGAGCATAAGGCAGGGTCGCGGCTGAGAAGGGATAGGTGCCTGTATTCATCTTTTTTGGTTTTGAGATTGACAAATATACTAAACAAATTCTTATTTTTGGGACTGCTACAACTGATAATCGATGAGACTTGTTCAATTATTACTCCGTGTCTTGCCGGCATTCGCGCTGGCTTTGCTGCTGTCGGCAGCCTCTTGCAGAAGGGCGGCAGTGCCTGACGTTCCCTCGCCCGGAGGTGAAGTGACTCCGGAACCGGAGCCTGGACCTGACCCCGAGCCCGAACCGGAACCTGAGGTGGTGCTGTGGGAAGAGAATTTCGACCTCTTCACTGCGGAGGAAGGGCCTGACATACAGTCCGACAATTTCAAGTCCGACATTCAGAATCCGCTCAGTCACATAGAGTTCAAATCCACCTTGTGGAAGACTGTAGCCACTTCCCACGTGTGTTCCGACCAGTACGTCCTTGACAAGAAAATAGGCGACTGGGTGTACCTTTTCCGCTGCAGGGAGTATCCGGGGTGCCTCGGCTGCGGCATCAACGACCGGGGCAAACGCGGCATAGCCAGAAGCCCTATGCTTTCCGCCATCGAGGAAGTGTCAGACGTGAGGCTGAGCTTTCGCGTGTGTACGGTGTCCGGTTTCAATGACGATTTTGCTTTCAGCGCCGAGCTGAGCGGAGTGATAAGTGCCGTGGAGCTTGACGGCAAGCCTTTGGAAATCACTTCGTATCACGACGGAATCGAACATACGGTGCTTTTCAGCGCTTCTCAGCTGCAGGACGGCTGGCACCGGGTCAGCGTGGATATCGAAAAGGCCACCTGCGGCACTATGCTCCAGTGGTGCGCCAATTCCACCTCCACCTCCCTTACGCACGGATTCTGGCTGGATGACATAAAGGTGGTGCAGCTTCGGAAAATGGAAAGGCCGGAGCGGAGCCTCCGCCTGCTTTTCTGGAATATCCAGAACGGAATGTGGAGCGACCAGCCCGACAACTTCATGAATTTCAGGGAGTTCATAAAGAAGTACGACCCCGATGTATGCGTCTGGTGCGAGGCTCAGAGCATCTATAAAGACCATTCCACCGAAAAGTCTCCGCAGTCTTCGTGGTACTTCCCCTCGCACTGGCAGGAGTTCGCCCGCTCGTACGGCCACTCCTATGCCGCCATCGGCGGTTACAGGCTGTACGCCGGCGACTACTATCCCCAGGTAATTACTTCGAAATACCCCATAACCACACTTCTGAAGATTACCGAGACCGACCCTTCGGTGGACACGCTCCACTTTACCCATACCGGAAAGAGCGAGGATTATATGCCCGTAGCGCACGGCGCAGGGATTTTCAGGGTGGACGCCCCCGGCGGAAGCGTCAACTTCGTCACCTTGCACCTCTGGCCCCACGCTTACGGCTATTATGCCAAGTTCGTGATAAAGAACACCTCCTACGACTCCGCGCAGAGCAGGGGAGGCAACGCCCAGCGCGAGGCAGAAATAAAGTACATCTGCTCGAAGAGCATTTTCAACTCCGACTTCGCAGGAGATGAGAACTGGCTCATGATGGGAGATTTCAACACCCGCTCCCGAATGGACAACAGGCACTACGGCCTTCCCGAGGACAGCCCCTTCCTCGGCTCCCACAATTATATCCTTGACAAGACCCCGTACCGTGATGTCATTGCAGAGGCTTGGCCGGGGCATTTCTTTGCCACCCGCACCTGGGCCAACGACGCTGCCGGCAATACTCCTCCCCGTTACGATTTTATCTACGCCTCGCCTGCGATGATGGCCCGCGTGACCAACGCAATGGTGCTTAACGAGCGCTGGACCAATATGATATGGGAGAGGAGCAACTATTACAACTCTTCCGACCACAGGCCTCTTCTGGTGGATTTCGCTTTCTGACGCCGTTCTCTCTGCAGGGTGCCGCTGTCGCATTCTTGCCCGGGCCGTCTTGTAAAAGACGGCGGAAATCGCTATATTCGCAGATTACAAGCATTTTTAGCAATATGTACGCAATAGAGTGCAGGGACATCTGCAAGAAATTCGGCCCCAAGACGGCTCTCGACAATGTGTCGGTGGCTGTCAACGACGGCCGCATAGTCGGTCTGCTCGGGCCCAACGGGGCCGGCAAGACCACGCTGATTCGAGTCATCAACCGCATCACCATCCCCGATTCGGGAGAGGTCCTCTTCAAGGGTGCCCCAATCACCCGCAAGGACATCGAAAAGATTGGTTATATGCCTGAAGAGAGGGGCCTGTACCGCAAGATGAAGGTGGGCGACCAGGCAATATATCTTGCCCGCCTCAAGGGTATGGACACCGCCTCGGCACGCAGGGAGCTCAAAGACTGGTTCGTTCGCTTCGGCATACGCGACTGGTGGGACAAGAAGGTCGAAGAACTCTCGAAGGGCATGGCCCAGAAGCTTCAGTTTATCACCACAGTGGTCCACAAGCCCTCGCTGATGATACTCGACGAACCTTTCTCCGGCTTCGACCCGGTGAACGCCGAGGTCATCCGCAAGGAGATACTCCGTCTTCGCGACGAAGGTGCTACCATCATCCTCTCGACGCACAATATGGAATCTGTCGAAGAGCTCTGTGACGACATCGCCCTCATCAACAAGTCGCATCTGGTGATAACGGGCGGCGTCAACGACATCCGCCGCGAATACGGCAACCATAACGTCGAGCTCGTCTATACCGACGAGGCCGGCCGCCATACCGAGGTACTGCCTTCGGAAGTGGACGGCACGCCCACGCTCCGCAGCTTCCTCGACAGAGGAGTGACCGTCAATTCCTACCGCGAGCTTATGCCCCGTATGAACGATATCTTCATCAAACTCGTTTCCGACAACCAGACCCAGATATGAACCTTAGAACTACCGGAATAATCATAAGCAGGGAGTATCTCAACAAGGTCAGGAAGAAGAGCTTCCTCGTGACCACCTTCCTCGTGCCAGTGCTCTTCGCGGCCATGTGCCTGCTGCCCACGCTGATAATGCTGGGCGCAAAGGAGAGCGCAAAGGAGATAGTCGTAGTCGACCGCTCCGGCATAGTGACTCCTTTCCTCACCGATTCCGAAAGCGTGACCTACACCTTCCTTCCTTCGGCAGACCCCGATTCCGTGAAGCAGGCTCTCGCCCCGCTGGGCTTCGATGCCCTGCTCACGGTCTCGGAACTCGACGCCGAGGCGAGGAGCGTCACTGCCGACGTGTATTCCCTTAAACCCCTGGGCATGGATATCGAGGGTAGTGTCAATTCGCGCATAAACGATGCGGTTGAAGCTTACAGGATAGAGACTTCCGGAATCGACAACCTCAAGCAGATAATCAGCGACATACGTCCTCACGTGAAGCTCACCACCTATACCCTTGACTCCGAAGGCAAGGAGACGGTGTCGGAGTCCGGAGTGTATATGGTGGTGTCGATGGTGCTCGGAATGGTCATCTATCTCTTCATAGCCCTGTTCGGAGGAATGGTGATGTCTTCGGTGATAGAAGAGAAGTCCAGCCGGGTAATCGAGGTGCTGGTAAGCTCTGTCAAGGCTACCGAACTGATGTTCGGCAAGATACTGGGAGTGGTGCTGGTAGCCCTCACCCAGTTTATGCTCTGGATAGTGCTGACGGTGTCGATAATCGCTCTCGCCGGTGCAATTGCCGGTCCTTCGATGGGCGCATCGCCCGAGGCTGTAGAGGCTATGCTTTCCACGCCCGGCCTTCCCGACGGTACGGATGCAGTGACCCAGGCGGTGGCACAGGGAGGCGATATGGGCGTGATTTTCTCCACGCTCTCCAATCTGCCCATAGGTACCATCCTGGCTTGTTTCATCGTATTCTTCGTGTTCGGATACCTGCTCTATTCTTCGCTTTTCGCTGCCATAGGCTCTGCAGTCGAGAACGAAGGCGACTCGCAGCAGCTCCAGATTCCGCTCACCAGACCGCTGCTCGTAGGCTTCTTCATCGCCATATATGCCTTCAAGGCACCCGACAGCGCGCTGGTGTTCTGGGGCTCGATGATTCCGTTCACCTCGCCCATCGTGATGCTGGCCCGTCTTCCGTTCGGAGTGCCGGCCTGGGAGATACTGCTGTCGATGGCTCTGCTGGTGCTGACCTTCGTCGTCTGCGCCTGGCTGTCGGCTAAAATCTACAGGGTGGGAATACTTACCTTCGGCAAAAAAGCAAGCTGGAAAGATCTTTATAAATGGTTGAAACTCAAATGAGAAAAATTGCTCTGATATTTGTCGCCGCCTGCCTTGCGGCCGGCTGCAGCCAGGAATTCAGCTGGCAGAAATTCAGTATCGACTCTCACCGCACCGGCGTTACGATCGTGAACGGGACCGATTATGCCCCGGCCCTCGGAACCGTTGAAGGAGGCGTCTATACCGCTCCGAACGGCAGGACTTTCAGCGGCGGATGTACCCCGGCCGTGGCCGCCCTGCTCATAGGCGCGCAGAAAGAGATGGCTCCGGTGAAGGAGGTTATCGGACACCTTCCCGAGGATATGGACAAGTATGACCCGGAGAGCCCGCTCAGCAACTTCGTCGTCGATTTCGTAAGGGAGAGGACTGCCGAAGTTACCGGGGAAAAAGTGGACGTGGCCATCACTAACTTCGGAGGCATCAGGACTGACAAGCTGTACGCCGGCCCGCTGCTGCTCGACGATATCGAATCCATGCTGCCCTTCGTCAACAAGCTCAGCTACGTTAAGCTCGCAGGCTCGGACCTTATGAATATAATGGACGACCTTGCATCCCGCAAGATGCAGTGTCTCAGCGGAGTGAAGCTCGTCGTGTCTGACGGAAAGGTGGAGTCGCTCCAGATAGGAGGCAGGCCCTTCGACCCCGCCCGCAGCTATGGAGTTGCGACAGTCGATTTCCTCCTCGACGGGGGCGACAGCCTCTATGTGGCACGGGGCGCCCGCGAACTCATCATTACCGATGAAGTCATAGGCAAGGCTATGGAGAGCTATATACGCAGCCTCAGCGCG
>JAFSVP010000024.1 GCA_017444905.1 Bacteroidales bacterium | reverse complement strand
GTCAGGGCGACGTTGTCGTCGAAGGACTTGGAGGAGCCGTCGATCATGACGGAGGAGAATCCGAAATCGACGCAGCTCTTGCAGAGCTCGTAGCTGTCGCCGTGGTCGAGGTGGAGGACTATCTGGGGCTTCTTCCAGCCAAGTTCCTTGGCATATTCGACAGCGCCCTGGGCCATATAGCGGAGGAGCGTCTGGTTGGCGTAGTTGCGGGCGCCCTTGCTCACCTGGAGGATGACCGGGGATTTGGTCTCGGCAGAGGCCTGGATGATGGCCTGCAGCTGCTCCATATTGTTGAAATTGAACGCGGGGATGGCATAGCCGCCCTTAACCGCCTTAGCGAACATCTCGCGGGTGTTCACAAGGCCAAGATCTTTAAAGGATACTTTCATAAACTATAAATTGTTAAACTAACCTTCTTGCAAATCACGCAAATGTAACAATAATTTTGCAAAGATTTGCTACCTTAGCGCAAAATAGCTGAAATGACAGGAAAGGTTATCATTTTTTCCGCCCCGTCCGGAGCGGGCAAGAGCACGGTGGTAGGTCACCTGCTCGGGCTTCACCCCGAGTTCGAGTTCTCGATAAGCGCCACTTCGAGGCATCCCCGCGGCTCCGAGCGCGACGGCGTGGAATACTATTTTATAGATGCAGCCCGCTTTCGCGAGCTCATAGCTGAAGACGCATTCGTGGAATACGAGGAGGTTTATCACGACCGTTTCTACGGCACCCTCAAGTCGGAGGTCGAACGCATCTGGGCCAAGGGGCACGTGATTGTTTTCGACGTCGACGTCAAAGGCGGAGTAAGCCTGAAAAAGTATTTCGGGAGCGCCGCACTGTCGGTTCTCATAGTCCCGCCGTCGCAGGAAGTGCTGGAGAAGCGGCTCCGCGGCCGGGGCACCGACAGCGAGGAGGCCATAACCGAACGCCTGGCGAAGGCCCGCTGGGAGCTTGACTTCGCCGCCGGGAAGTTCGACGCCGAAATCGTAAACGACAGGCTGAAAGATACTTTCGCGCTGGCGGAAAGCACGGTTGACGGCTTTCTGAACAAGGAATGACGGGATGAAGACTGCGGTTTATTCAGGTTCTTTCGACCCCCTGCACAAGGGGCACCTCCGCATAATGGAATACCTTACGCGCGAGGGCGGCTTCGACTGCGTGTACCTGATTGTGTCGCCGCAGAATCCGCTCAAGGAATCCGGGAAGGCGCTGAACGCGGAGAAGCGTTACCGCGACGCTCTGGAAGCGGTTGCAAGGCATCCGGAGCTGAAGGTAAAGGTAGACGACATCGAACTCCGTATGCCTCCGCCGAACTACAGCATACGCACCCTTGACGCACTGAAGCGGCGTGAACCGGGGAATGACTTCACCCTGGTGATAGGCGCCGACAATCTTGACAACATCCATCGCTGGCGCGACTTTCCCCGCATTCTCAACGAGTACGGAGTAGTAGTATATCCCCGCAAGGGCTTCGACGCCGGCAGGATAAGGGAAACCCTGTACAGGGAGATGCAGCTTCTTCCGGCGCCTTACGTGCTTGACGCATCCTCGGTGCACTCGACCCCGGGCACGATGAGCCTTGAGGAACAGGAGCACCTGTGGCACATACGAATAATTGACGCACCCATAGTGGACATATCCTCCACCCGCATAAGAGAAGGCATCGCCGCCGGCGAGGACATGTCTGAATGGCTTATGTAAATACTTATGAACAAATTATTTATAACGGCAGTCGCCGTACTTTTCATCGCCTCCTTCACGGCCGCAGGACAGACCAGGGCCGAGACTTCGCTCTACGACAAGACGATGAAGAAACCTGCCGTAAAGGCGGCCGGGAAGTTTTTGAAGAAATATCCCGAATCGGTGTACGCACCGCGTGTCATACGGATGCGCGACTCGCTGCTCTTCTACGCCTTGAAGGAGGACGACGCGGCGGGAGTGCTCGCATTCCGTGACTCCTACCCCGACTCCCCCTTCAGGGAGATGGCCGAAGAGCGCATCAAGAAGCACAACACGAGCCTCATCTGCCCCGAAGATGCCCTGCGCATCGCCGGTGCATCCAGCATCGGAGCCTCGGGCTGGAGGAAAGACAACGTCGAGCACATACTCTCGCTTGACAAGAGTTTCACCCTCAGCATCCTGAATCCCGACGGCAAGAAGGAGACGGCGTTCTACCTGCCTGTTTACACACTTTCCGACAACTCCCCCGCCCCCAGGATTGTGCTTCCGATGGAGATAATCTCGCCCCTTGGAGGACGCAACTACCTGCATTTCGGATACCTTAACGGCGACTCCGAATACGTGGAAGTGCTCTACCAGCCCGAGAACGACGTCCTGCACCAGGCAATATTCTACGGAAAGAGTATCCCCACAAAGGAAGGCGAAGCGTACCGCATCGAAGGCGACAGTCCCGAATTCATGGAGGGCGTCGAGCGCAGCGCCGAGGTCGTATGGCTCAGCGGACGCCTGCTCGAAAACCCGTCGCTCATAAAGCTCCCGAAAGCCGACATCCTTACCGACGAGTCGATACGCTGGTGGCTGGAGCGCAACCCCAGGGCTGCGACATCCGCCACGAAGCTCGTCTTCGGGCAGCTCGACCCCGAATCTTCAATAGCCGAAGCCTTCAGGAAGGCCAGGAAAGAGAAGGGGCGCAGCCGCAACGCGGCCCTCTTCGACATCAGGGGCTACACCGTCATCTGCACCTCATCCAAGGCCGGAGGCGACTACGTGCTCGTGTGGTGCGAACCGGTATGCAGGAACAAGAACCGCGACCGCTTCCTCAACAGCATCTATTTCGAAGGCGACGGCACCACCCTCGACCTGTTCTATTACAAGGGGTCCAGCACTTTCAAGCTGAGGATTTCACTCCCCTCGCAGACGCTGCGCCGATAGGGCGCCGCGACCGGCTGAAGCCTAGTAAACCACCTCGTCGCTGAAGCTGTAATAGTGTTCGTCGGCCACCACTATGTGGTCGAGCAGGTTCAGCGAGCACGACGAGGCCGCAAGGCGCATCGCCGAAGTCTCCCTGATATCGGCTTCCGACGGACGCGGGTCGCCGTCGGGGTGATTGTGTATCAGGATTATGCCGCTCGCGGCCTTTTCAAGGGCGGCACGGACTATTGCCTGCGGGTCCACGATTGTCTTCCTCCCGCCGCCGACGGTCATACGGCGTATGTCGATTATGCGGCAGCGCACGTCCAGCAGAACTATCCAGCATTCCTCGTGCCTGAGGCCCTTGAGGCGGGGCAGCATACGCCTGAAAATCTGACCGGAATGGCGTACTTCCAGCCCCTTGCCCACGCCCTGCTCCTCCACGAAGCGGCGTCCCAGCTCGAAAGCGGCCAGCAGCGACGCCGCCTTTGACGGCCCTACTCCGCTAACACCCGAAAGCAGCTCCGAACCTCCTTCGAAGAGGGTTGTAAGCGAGCCTCCCGCCTCCGAAAGCAGGCGCCTGGCCATATCCAGCGCATTCTCTCCCCTGCGGCCGCTGCGCAGCAGTATGGCCAGCAACTCCCCCTCACTCAGGGCTTCCGCCCCTTTGGCGAGCAGCCTCTCCCGGGGCCGCTCCGCCGCATTCATTTCAGCAAATTTCATAGTTTACGTTTTCCGCACAAGATAATGAAAGTCCGGCTATGCTCCCGCCGCCGTCAGGAAAGCAGGCGTAAAAATTTCTAATTTTTATGTCAGAGAAAAAATGTTTATTTTTGTAATCCTATTCAGAAACTGTTTTGAAATCACCATTTCAATGGCAAGAGAAATCAAGTTTTCCCTCGTATACAGGGATATGTGGCAATCTTCGGGCAAATACCAGCCCAGGGCCGACCAGCTCGTGAGGGTGGCGCCCGCAATCATAGATATGGGATGCTTCGACCGTGTCGAGACCAACGGCGGAGCCTTCGAGCAGGTAAACCTCCTGTACGGAGAGAATCCCAACAAATCGGTTCGCGTCTGGACGGCCCCCTTCCACAAGGCCGGCATACAGACTCATATGCTCGAGCGAGGCCTCAACGCCCTCAGGATGAACCCCGTCCCCGCCGACGTGAGGGAGCTGATGTTCAAGGTCAAGAAGGCCCAGGGCACCGACATAGCCCGTTCGTTCTGCGGCCTCAACGACCACCGCAACCTGAGGCTCTCGGTGGAATATGCAAAGAAGGCCGGCATGGTGTCGCAGGCCGCCCTGTCGATTACCCACTCCCCCGTGCATACCGTAGAATACTATCTCGGCGTGGTCGAGAAGCTGGTTGAATACGGAGCCGACGAAATCTGCCTCAAGGACATGGCGGGCGTCGGAAGGCCCGCTACGCTGGGCAGCCTCACCGCAGAAATCAAGAAAAAGCATCCTCATCTGAAAAT
>JAFSVP010000023.1 GCA_017444905.1 Bacteroidales bacterium | reverse complement strand
GGGTCCTCGCAAGTTCCAGCGAGAGCTTCAGCGGCTTGGCCTGCCAGGCGTCGATGCGTATGACCGGGAGCCTCGGATTGGTCTCGGACATTACAATCTGCATAAAGTTGTACTCTTCACTCTGACGGATATCGCCCTGCCGGCGGTTCATAAGATGCACCACCCATCCGGTGCGGGCACCGGATTCGTCGAACTCGATGGCACGTTTCAGCTGAGAGACCTGGTCCTTGCCGACCTTCTGGTAACTGTTGCCGGACCGGTCGTAGAATAGTTTCGCGACTCTGCACTTCATAGGGGCGAAGAAGCGGCGGAACTTGGCGCCGAGCTCGTCGATGTACTCAGGGGCGAGAGTGTATATGAACTTCAGCACACGGAGCACCTGCCTCCCGTTCACCGTATCCAGCTGGGCGCAGCACATCGAGCACATATTCCCGAAGTCCACGCCGAGGCGCAGCTCCCTGTCGGGCTTGAGGTAACGCAGCACCGAACAGTCAGGCTCCGACCGCATAGGCACCAGGTCGTAGGCTTCTTCATCTATCCCGTCGAAATAGAAGTGCCGCTCGGAGAGAGCTGCATAGAATCGGTCGCCGGAACTGAGCGAGGCGCGCATCGAAAGTATCGCAGTGTTGGTGTCCGGAAGCCCGGAGGCAAATGCATCGGCAAACCATTCAGGAGTGAGAATGTCGGCATTGACATAGCTCGACGCCCGGAAGTAGAAAGTGTCGGCGCCCTTCCTGCGGCGGACCTTGTCGAGACGGACGCGCCAGTCTTCTGCGACCGACAGCTTGCGACGGTACTTTTTACCGTCGGCGGGGTCGCCGGTGCGCAGCCAGGTATCCTTTGCCGCCACGGCTTCCTGCATCGCTTCCGTCCATACCAGGCCTACGCGCAGCACAAGCAGTATCGCACTCACGTCCATATTGGCGGCTTCCTTGCTCATCCACTCATATTCGCCGATATGCGATGCGTCGGCCACGTCGGAGGTAAAGCACTGGCCACGGTAGAAGACGCTGCGCCCGAATTCCAGGTAATACCCTCTCACCGCCTTCAAAAGGTTCGATACCCTGTCGGGGCGCAGGTATTTACCTTCGTCACCAAACACGAACACGTAAGAACCGCCGGCAAGGGTGGACGGACGGTCGAGCGAGCCGAAGCGGACGTTCAGGCCGGTGTAGAACACCAGGGTACGCTTGTAGGAGACAAGCTGGTTATAAGGCTTCCAGAAGTGGGGGCGGAGCCATTCCGGCAAATCCTCCTTCTCCTTGTCGGTAAATTCCGGCGGCTTCTTCTCTATCACATAGTGGACTCCTTCCTCAAGGCCCTTGCGGGCAAGGCCTTCCAGTACGGCCGGGAGGATGTTCGACTCAAGGTTGGTGAAGGTGTCGGCCACCCATATCACGGGAGCGCCGGGCATATCGTACATTATGTCGATAAGGCGCTCGCACTGGATATCGGTGGTCTTGGCCGAACCACGTCCGAATTCGATGAAGGTCTTGCGTGCACCCACGAGACTGACCACCTGGGCAATCTTGTTCTCGTACTGGACTACCGCCGCCTCGGTAGTGGCGGTGTTAACTTTCTTCCTGTGCGACATTCTGAATCATCTTCGCTATGTCGGTATCTATGACGCCCGCCTCCATCTTCAGGCGGCGGCGCTCCGAATCCGGAACATCCAGCGCATCTATCTGGGCTGCGAGTTCATCCCTGTTGGCGGCGGGGAGGCCTAGCGACTCGGGCGTGAGCGAGAGCACGCGGAATATCCGGTTGTACTGAGCCGGCGGCGGAGTATCCACTTCGGGGCCGTCGAGCTGCAGCAACTTAACTTTTTTGTCAAGTATCCCGGCTGCGACGGCATAGTCCTGGGGACCCTTCGCGCTGTCGAGTACCGCGTGGTAGAGCGTATCGTAGCACTCAGCCGTATGGAACCGTAGCGACTCCTTGCTGTTGCGCCGGCCCCCGTTGAACAATTCGACGGCCTCGCATACCAGGTCCTTGGCCTTGTCGAAGGTCAGCGAATAGGGTTCCTTAGTAAGAAGGCGCACGGTTTTGCGTTCCCCGAACTTGACTTCCAGGGAATATATCAGCTGAAGCCCGTCGATGTACAGTTGCTCCCTCGCAGACATATTCCCGGGGCTCCCGGCGGAAATGTATTTCTGTATGCGGTTGAAGAGCTCCCGGTCTTCACTGCCTCCGAACAGGTCGGTCTTCGACAGCTTGAAGTCGCGGTCGCGTATCATCTCGCGCAGCTGCCTCGCCGCCGTAAGGTCGCCGCCCTGGGCGTCGGACATAAGCCGCGCTTCAATCTTGAACTCAGCTTCCAGTTCGCCGCGCATGAGCAGGCGCGAGATTTCGTTCTCCGGATCTGAAAGGCAGGCGCGCAGGTCGTCGCGGGTCCATCCGAAGAAGCCGGCAATCTTTTCCTCCGGCCAGCGAAGTCCGCCGAGGGTAATGAGTTTCTCGCGGTCATCGTCGGTAAGAACTATTGGTGCTGCGCTGATAATGGATGTATCGTTCATCATTGTGTCAGGCGGGGAAGTTTCCAATCATACCGGTCACGAGGTCAAGCTCCTTCTGTTTCTCGGCCAGGCGCCGCTGCCTCTCGGATAGGAGATGGGGCTTGTCTCCCTTGCGAATCTCGGACTCTATCCTCCAGATGGCGCCCTTGAGCCGGCGCTGCTCTTCCACCAGGGCGATGATTCCCATCTTGCGGTAGGAGTCCATCTTCCTGGAGTGCCGGAAGACGGGATGTTTTCCAAGAATGGAACCGTGTTCCCGGTAATAGGCGAATTCGGCCTCAATAAGCCGATTTTCACTATAATTTTCTATAACTTTTTTTGCGGTTTCAAAACACTCTTCAGAGGTGACGCAATCGAAGAGTTTTTCGTGCGCGGCGCAGTATGCGTGGTAGGCGGTAATCTTGTCCGCCGCAAGCGCCTTCAGCTCCATCGGGCAAGCCGGGTCGGAAAGGAACGGCCACCTCTCACGGAAACCGCGAACCACTGTTGCACCGGGAGCGGTCCTGCTGACCGCCGAATCGGCGAACGGCCGCAGCACCCTTTCCAGCAACCAGCCGTATTTCCCGGGCTGGGAGCCGAGCAAGCGTTCAACGTACTTGTTGGGTTTGTATTTAGCAAGGAGCCGGAGCCCTTCGGGGACCCCGGCGCCAGCTATCAGCCATCTGCTTACCTCGTTCACTGCGACAGGAATTTTTTGACTATCGGCGCAACCGCCGTCCAGCCGGTCTCGTTGGCGGAGATGTACTTCTTTCGAAGCAGAGCCTCGATGATGGCGTGCTCGCAGGGGTCGGCCCTCAGTACCTGGGCGATGAAGTTGCCGAACGACACCCCCACCTGCACCGGCATCGAAGCTCCGGATGCAACGGCTGCGGCGAATGCCTCCGGTTCATCGACTCCCCCGGACAGGACTTCCGTCACCTTATCCTTGGTCATCACACGAGGAAGCCGGTGATTGAATTCCACGGTGCCGTCCCTTCGGACATACACCACGGGAAGACGCAGCTCCTCCACGGCCAGATGCCTCGTAGGGAAGGTATTGGCCGGGACGAAGATGAACTCTTCACTCACTTCGTCATCGGCGAGCAGCTGTGCCGCCCTCTGGGGGAGCGTGCCGCCGTCATCCGTTCGGACAAGGAGGGCGAGGCCTCCGCCATCCGGACCGAGGGCGCGGGTCCAAAGAGCCCGCATAGTCTCCTCGGTTCCGGGCCAGGCCATTACCACAAGGCTAGTCATGGCCGGGGCCTGGGTGTCTTGCGGCGAAGGAACCGTGGCGACGGAGACAGTGTCTTCCGCCGCTACGGTCTTTGTACTTTTCCTCGGCATCGGAGGCTAGATGGTTTCAGTGGAAGACGAATCGTCCGCTGCGGCAGCGGCAGCCTCGGGGAGGGTGCCGGTATAGACGCCGGGCAGGAACTTCTGCGCCACTTCCTGGGCGAAGGCAAGCTTGGTCTTGTTGCCCTCCTTGGAGTCGGTGACCTCGGGGGTCAGGAACAGAGGATTGCACTTCGAACCGTAAGCCTTCACCTTGCCGCTGCCACCGTCGCAGCTCTTCACCAGGACTACCATTCCCTTGTTGGCGGCGGCTTCGACGAAGTTCTCGACGGAAGCGTCGTCGCCGGGGTGTTCGCCCTCAAGCTTATGCTTGAAGCCCTTGGCGTCCACTTCGCCCTCGGTGTCATATCCTGCGGAGATGGTCCCGGGAGTGAGGTAGAGGGCAATGGCCTTCTTGCCGGAAGCAAGGGTGTAGTTGCCGTTCATCGCCACGTTGCCGTGCGAGCGGGTAGGCTCGGTGGCAATGTCGTCAACGAACATCACAAGCACGTTGGGATCTTTCGCGACGGCGCTGCCGGCGCCGTCGGAAAGCTTGGGTATAGATACTTGCACGTACATAGGTCAGAGGTTTTAGATGGATTCACCCTGCTGAGTAGTCTCCTCGGAAGAGGAAGAACCTGCCGAAGAAGAACCGGCGCCGGAGCCCTGCTCCCAGGCGTCGCTCACGGAAGATGCGTCGCTGGCGATGCTTCCCTTAGGGTTGTACCCGGCGGGAACGGCAGCATAGACAGCCTCGGCAATCTTGAAGCCGGTGGAAAGCGAGTACTCGCCGAACACCTTCACCTTGTAGTTCTGCTCCTCGATCTTGTTGATGCAGCCCTCGGGGTTCGAGAGGTCAACGAGCATCACGAAGTTCTCGCGGGGAGTAGCGAAGAGGATGGGCGAATTGTACATCGACTGAAGAGGAATCAGCGTGAAGCTGGAGAAGCGGATCTTGCCGTCGTTCTCGTCACCGGTGTACTTGCCGTTGATCTCGAAGTCGGCCCTCTTGTAGCGGGTGAGGAACTCGGGGGAACAGTGGAGTTCGAGATGACGGGCGAAGAGCGGGGAGATGGCGTCCACGAAGCTGTCGACATAGGCAAGCAGCTGGGCGGAAGTCATCTGGCGGAAGTCGGCAGCGTTCTTGAAGAAGTTAATCTTCGAAGTGGCTGACTGGCGTGCCTCCACGAGGATGGTCTCGTAACCGTCCATGGAGTCGGCGGCGGCGGAACCGGCGTCACCGTCCCTTGCGCCGGTGACCTCGACATACTTACCCTTGCCGATCATCGACAGGGTAATGTCGTCGGTAACCTTCGGAAGGATGTGCTCCTCGATAAGGTACTTGACGATAGGCATTTCCGCATTGGTCTTGCCCTGCTCCCAGAGATAGAGCAGCCAGGACTTCAGGATTTCGGCGGGGAGAATCTCCACGTTGATCTTGTGC
>JAFSVP010000004.1 GCA_017444905.1 Bacteroidales bacterium | reverse complement strand
GGATGGCTCCTGCCCGGCTGCGACCCCGTGCTGAAGGTGTCCATCATCCCGAGGGGGCAGGCGCTCGGCATTACCTGGAACCTCCCCGACGAGAAAGTCATGATGTCCAAGTCGGATATGATGGACGAGATGTGCTGCCTCGTGGGAGGAAGGATAGCCGAGGAGCTCGTGAACGACGGCGTTCCTTGCACCGGAGCCCTGAACGACTTCGAGCGTATGACCAAGATAGCATATTCGATGGTCGCGTATTACGGAATGAGCGGCGAGGTTGGCAATCTCTCGTATTACGACTCCACCGGTGCCGGTTACGGCTTTACCAAACCCTACAGCGAGAAGACGGCGGCCCTGATTGACAGCGAGGCCCGCAAGATTGTGGACGAAGTCACGGAGCGTACCCGCAAGCTCCTTTCCGACAACTGGGAGGGGCTTTCGAAACTCGCTGAAATGCTTATAGAAAAAGAGGTTATAATGGCTTCCGATATCGAAGCCGTGTTCGGCCCCAAGGCCGGAAAGCACGGAGAAGAAAGGTTGCAGAAGCAGCTTCTGAACGGCAATGAGTAATTTTCTTGTAAGAACCCTGTCGTCGGTGGCCATCGTGGCCGTCACTGTTGCAGGTACTCTGCTCAATCCGCAGGTATGCGGCCTGCTCTTCCTTATACTTATGTATATTGCTACGAGGGAGTTCCTCTCCATGTCGATGGGCGGGCGCTGGCCCGTGCAGCAGAAGCTGGCCCTGCTTGCAGCCGCGGCCATTTATATGCTCGTGTCGGCAGTGGCGTTTTACGGTGTCAGCGCAGCCTGGCTGATGTTGGCCTTCCCTTTCCTTGCCGCCATTCCGGTGTCGGTGCTGTTCGTCAAGCACCGCGACGACCTTGAAGACATCGCCCTGCTTTATACTGCATTCGTGTACATCACTCTTCCCCTGTCGCTCGTCCCGCTTTTCGTCATGTGCGGCGGAGAGTTCGACGGAATGAGGCTGTTTGCGGTGTTCGTGCTTATCTGGGCGGCCGACGTAGGCGCGTACTGCCTCGGCACCCTGTTCGGGCAGAAGCCCGGCTCGCTCAAGCTCGCGCCCACCATCTCACCCAAGAAGTCCTGGTGGGGGTTCTGGGGTGGACTCGGCCTTGCGGTGATAGCCGGGGTGGCGCTCTGCCTGTCCGGCCTTATGCCCTTCCCGGCGGTTCACGGGGCAGGTCTTGGCTTCGTGGTGGCCGTCAGCGCAGTGTGCGGCGACCTCTTCGAGTCGGTGTGGAAACGCCGTTACGGAGTTAAGGATTCGGGCCGCTGCATACCCGGTCACGGAGGTATGCTCGACCGCATTGACAGCGCTTTATTTGCAATTCCCGCCGCTTTTGCGTATCTTGCGCTTTTCGACCTTATATGAAACTGGATAGAAACTCATACGGAACCATAGCGCTGGTATATCTGGTGTGCGGCGCTCTCATTTTCATACTTTTCCGCTTCTGCTGCCTCTGGGTGGCTATTCCCGCTTCAGCGGTGCTGCTCTGGGTATGCGGCTGGCAGACGGCCTTCCATCTCGTTCCGAGGCGCAGGAAGGAGGGCTCCGACAAGCTTGTGTCAGCGGTTTCCGACGGGCGTGTGGTCATAGTCGACAAGGCTTATGAAAAGGAGTTCCTGAAGCGAGACTGCATTATGGTGTCGATATATATGGACTTCTGGGACGTCCACGCCAATTTCTGGCCCCTCACCGGCACCGTGAGCTATACTATGTACCATCCGGGCGAGCATTTCCTCGCGTTCAAGCCCAAGGCTTCCGAGGAGAACGAGCACACCTGCACGGCCATCCGCACCGCCGACGGCAAGGAAGTGTTCTTCAAGCAACTGGCCGGCGGCTTTGCACGCCGTATAGTCTGCTATGCCAAAGAGGGTATGAAGGTCGAGGCCGGCGAGCAGTGCGGTATCATCAAGTTCGGCTCCCGCATCGACATCTTCCTCCCCGAAGACGCCGAAGTCCTCGTCAAGGTCGGTGACGTCGTCCGCGCCTGCGAAACGGTGATTGCCCGGCTGTAAACATTCTCTATGTGGCATTAATGAAGTGAAAAGCGGCGGGGAACAACCCCGCCGCTTTCGCTCCTTATCGTCTTTTACTGCCTGTGCGCGGGGCGCAGGAGATCGAGAACGACCTTCACGGGGTTGAAGGTGATGGCGGGCACCTCCACGAAGGCGGTGTTCCAGTCGCTCATGGCGCCGTTCCACAGCCCGGGCAGCTCGAGCGCCTTAAGGGGCTTGCCCTCGTAGCTCTTGCTGCTGATGAAACCGGCCTCCTCGTCAACATACTTCAGAAGGTCGAACTTGTCGCCCTTGTAGTCACGCAGACAGCAAACCAAATCGACCGGATTGAAGTGAGTGGCCGAACGCAGGGCGGCTACTGCCGCCGGGTCGTCGGGATTAATCTGGACGCTTTCGAGAATCTGCAGCGAAGTGCTGCCGTCGGCGTTTTTAACGATGAAGGGACCGCCTCCGGGCTCGCCCTCGTTCTTCACCATACCGCACACGCGAATGGGACGGTCGAGTTTTGCGCGGAGCTTCTGCGCCCTGTCGCGGCAGTCCCTTGCCGGAGGCATCTCGATGCAGAACTCGTCATACAGGAAGGTCTCGATTTCGTTGCACATCTCCTGGCATTCAACGGTGGCGAAGGGATCGTCGAGATAGACATTGTTGCCGGGAATGTACGCCATGTCGGAAATGCGGGCCCGGATTTCGGTAATCTGGTCGAGCGCCAGGATGTAGTCGAAAATGCGGTCGCGAAGCTCGAGGGCGCGGCCGATAAGCACCTTCTTCCAGCGGGCGGTCGTATCCTGATAGCGCTCGGTGCAGACATTGTCGATGTTTTTTATCGACACCACTTCCGCATCCACCTCGTTGAGGTTGTGAATCAGGGCCCCGTGACCGGCAGGACGCAGCAGGGGAGTGCCGTCTTCCTTGAGGAAGGGCTTGTTGTCGGGAGTCACAGCCACGGTGTCGGTCTCCTTGGCCTGGCAGGTGAAAGATACGTCGTAACGCACTCCGTAGCGTTTCTCGTAGCGCTCCTTCACTTCGGCCACGGCGGCTTCGAAAAGCTCCCTGTGCTCGGGAGAAATGGTAATCACGAGCCTGACGCTGCCGTCGGCGTTGCGCATATATGCCTGT
>JAFSVP010000002.1 GCA_017444905.1 Bacteroidales bacterium | reverse complement strand
TCGAGCCGGAAACCGACTGGGTACGCACCCCTGTCCTGAGCTTCAGGCCGTCCGGACTCGGAAGCGGGAGCCCCTGCGCTGCGTCCAGGAGCAGCCGCGGCAGGTCGAAGCCAGACGCAATGGAGGAAGCGAGGCCTCCGGAAAAGCGGGGATTGCATTCCAGAAAATATGCCCGGCCGTCGGCGTCCACGCAGAAGTCGAGGCCGCACACGCCCCTGTAGTCAAGCGCATCCAGAATCTTCCTTGCAGCATCAATCAGCGCAGGAGCATCCACGCTCTCGCGCAGCACCGAGGCGCCCTTGGCCTTCGGGAGTATCACCCTGTAAGCGGAGGCGGCGAAGAAATTCCCCCATCGCAAGGCATCGACGCTCATCTCAGCGCCGTGAATCTCTTCGGTAATCAGATACGTGCCTTCGCGGGAATTGGACAACAGGTGCTCGAGAGTCTCGCGGTTGCGGGGGAAATAGACGCTGTCGCCCCCGTGTCCGAGCGCCCGCTTGAACACCACGGGGTATTCCGGAATCTCGTCAAGGCCGGAATAGCGGCGGGGCTGAACTATACCAAGCGACTCCGCCAAATCGCAGCAACTAAGCTTATTGTCAAGCAGTTCCAGCTTTTCTGCCTCATCCACCGGAATTATCAGGTCAGGCGGGAAAGCGGCCCTGTGAAGGGCTACGACTTCAGGATAAAAGACCGGAATAAGGAACTTTGCCGAACACTCACCCGCAATCCTTGCCAGGCTCTCGACATACTGGGTTTCGCACCTCGGGCTGCAGGTATGGAAAAAGTCCGTGACGTATCGTGAACGGGCGGCTGCGGGGCTTTCCGACGAATCGCATAGCCCGACACGCAGCCCCATTCGGGCAAGGCTCCTCGAAAGCGCATAGCCCGGCCCGGCGCCGGCCTCGGCAAGTATTACGTCGCACTCCTTCATCGGGGTGCAAATGTAGGGAAATTGCGGATAAATTGCTATATTCGCGTCTTGTATGTCTGAAGAAATCAACCTTGTAGCCGACCTTGCCGTCATCCTTATTGCGGCCGGTGTTTTCACCGTCATATCAAAGGCTCTCAAACAGCCCCTGATTCTCGGCTACATAGTAGCAGGATTCATCATCAGCCCAAATCTGGGCCTGCTTCCCGCAATCTCGGGCACCGGGGCCGTAAAGGAATGGTCCGAGCTGGGAATAGTGTTCCTGCTCTTCGCCCTCGGACTTGAGTTCAGCTTCAAGAAGCTCCTGAAAGTGGGCAGCAGCGCGCTGATTACGGCCGGCACCCAGTGCATAGGGATGTTCATCGCCGGAATCATAGGCGGCAGCGCGCTCGGATGGAGTATGATGGAGAGCATCTTCCTCGGAGGCCTGCTTTCAATCAGTTCCACTTCCATAATCATCAAGGCCTACGACGAACTGGGGATGAAGAACCGCCCGTGGTCGGGCCTTCTCTTCGGCAGCCTCGTGGTGCAGGACCTGATTGCCGTGCTGCTTATGGTGCTCCTTTCAACTCTCGCCGTTTCCAACAAATTCGCCGGAGGCGAGATGGTCATGAGCCTGGCAAGGCTGGCTTTCTTCCTTATTCTCTGGTTCCTCACCGGACTTTACGTCATCCCTATACTTCTCAAGAAGGCACGCAAATACCTGAACGACGAAATTCTGCTCATCATCTCCATAGGCCTCTGCTTCATGATGGTTGCGCTGGCCTCGTTCGCGGGATTCTCGTCTGCTCTGGGAGCCTTCGT
>JAFSVP010000022.1 GCA_017444905.1 Bacteroidales bacterium | reverse complement strand
GTGCCCCGCCGTGCTGACCAAAGGCTTGGTTATGCAGGGATAGCCTATTCCTTCAGGAATGGCGCGGTCCTTCACAGTATGCGACTGCGGCACCTTCATCCCGAAAGAAGCCGCAAGCGATGTAATCGCGGACTTGTTCATAAGGCGCGCCGTCTCACCGTAGTCGGAACAAACCGGAAGTATGTAATCCTTCGACAAGCGGGAATAGTTGTCCAAGACCAGCTCCAGAGCCTCATCGGAGCAGCATATCACTATGCCCTTGCCGGATTCGGGGCGATTCTTCTCAAGATAGTCAAGAGCTTCAGCGTGCGCAAGGAACCCTCCGCCTCCGGCCGCGTGGCGGCTGCGAAGGACGAAACTCCGGCGGCTCCCGCATCCGAGCACGAGAACGCGGCTCTTTATGCCTGCGGCTCCGAGGCTGCGGATTATGCCGTAAGTATTGTAATGGTCTCCGCCGATAACGTAAACCACCGGTTCCTTATCCATATCTACTTGTCGGAAAGCGTCATACGGGATTCGAGCTCCTCTCTTCCAAGCCTTTTGCCGGGAGCGTAGAGCAAGCTTTCGTGCTCCAGAATCTCGTCAACAGTCCATCTGGGTTTTATCACGGATGCAGGATTGCCTCCGACTATGCAGTATGCCGGAATCGAGCGGGTTACGACACTGCCTGCGGCGATTATCGCTCCCCTGCCTATATGTACGCCCTTCAGGATGGTGACGTTGCAGCCTATCCACACGTCTTCGTCTATGACGACGTCCTTGTCATATTTGCTTATGTCGCCTCCGGCTGCCTTGATTTCATATTTCCTGTTGTCGGCGATGTATTTTCCCTTGACGTCCCAGGGGTGGTCGCCCGTCATTATCGTGACATTGGGTCCTGTTATGGTCCTGTCGCCTATCACTATCCTGGCCCGGGTGGCGAACATCGTGATGTACTTGCCGAGCTTAACTCCCTCGCCTATGAATATATTCTTGGCATCGGCAGGATTTTCGAATTTATCGTAACGGTTCTCTCCCCCGATGAAATAGGGATAGGCCAGACTGGAGCCCTTTCCGAAGGAGGCAAACATCGCGACGCCCTCCTTAATCCGCTCCCGGACATACAGGGAATGTATCTTTGTAAGAAGCTTTCCTATCATTTGCTATTGAACACTTTACCTGTAAACTTTCTGATATAGCCCCTTACGAAATCCTTCTCGGGAGCGTTCAATCCTAGGTAATACACCGTAACGCATACGCTCAGCACGCTGATGAGGATAACTGCGATTACGGCCGCAGCTCCATCGCCAAAGAAGCGAAGCGACAGTACCGGAAGCACCGCCGAGACCAGCGTGACTATGAAAGTCCTGCCGAACACCTCGGAGAAATACTTCCTGAGCGAAAGCCCGAGCTGAGGTCTCAGGATGAAAAGCTGTATTATGAGCGAAGAGAGCGTTACGAGGAGCTGGATTACGAACACGGACTCCGCCGGAGCTCCGAGCTTGAGGGCAAGATATGACAGAGGCAGCGTCATCAGCAGACTTACCCCCTTTGCAGTCTGGAAAACTTTTATCTTGCCCGTGGCGAGATTGGCGTTATGCAGGGGCTGCTCCCACGACTCCGCAAGCATCACCAGAAGCACCAGCCTCATAAAGTTCACGCTGTGCTCCGGGACCTTCACGAGCCATACCGACAACAGACTGTCCGCCTCAAGGAAAAGAGGCATCGCCATAATCAGGAACAAGAAGAACGAGAGCTTGGAGCTGCTGATTATCAGCGTCTTCATCCTTTCAAGATTGCCTGAGGCATAATTCTTCGTAATCTGCGGGATGACGGCAAGCTGGAAGTTGGAGATAAAGCTCCTCACTGCCCCCTGCACCTGAAGGGCGACTCCCCTGGCCGCGTTCACCACGGGGCCGAAGAACATATTCAGGAACACGTTGATGAGCGGAGCGCAGACGATTGCGGCCATATTTCCGAGGAGATTCCAACCTGCAAACCCGAACATTTCCTTTATCAGAGCAGGGTCCCTGCGGCCGGCGTTCCTCGTTTCGGGGAACTTCCGCCAGCAATAGACTCCGTATATCACCCTGTTCATAAGCTGCACGAGCAGCAGGAAGAGGCCGTAGAAAATCAGCCTGTCGAAAGGAATCACCCGCAGCAGATATACCAGCAGCAGCTTCATAGTCACCTCGACGATGGATAGGAACGCGAACGCCCCCATCTTCTCGTGGGCTATCATTTCTGCGTCGTAGGGCACGCAAAGCACACCTACTGCACAGGTAAGAATCGAGAACTGCATCACCCAGAAGGCGGCGTTCATTCTCCCGTCGGGGATATCGAGCTTGTTGTAGAGCAGCCACAGGCCGACGGTCTCGGTAAGGAGCACTATTATCAGCGCAAGCAGCAGATGCACGTACAGGCAGGTCGAGAAAATAGTCTTGAGCCGGTCGGTTTCGCCCTTTCCGATGGCAAAGGCAATGTAGCGGTTGGTGGCGTTGCCCATCGCAGAACGGATGAACACGAACATAGTCACCACGCTGCCCACGACGTTGTAGATGCCGTAGTCTGAAACGCCAAGGGTGGCCAGGACGAGCCGGCTGGTATACAGCGATATCGCAAGGATTATGAACTGCCTGAGGTAAAGCAGCATCGTATTCCTGGCGATTGTCCTGTTGGAAGTACTTACAGGCATCAGCAATTATCCACTGTCACTTTCAGCCAGTCGTCCTGGCGGGTGATGGCGCTTTCAAGTTCTTCGGCGGAGCCGAATTTCATCACGAGCGTACCGATGGCGTCGCTGGCGCCTCCGAACGCGCCTACGGCATCTCCTTCCAACACCCAGAGGTCAGTCTGCACCACGTTGGGGCGGAGAGCGGGGTCGATTTCAAGTTTAGTGAACCTTCCGCCGCAGGGGGCGTGAAGGATGATTTCGGCCCAGTGGCCGTCGTAGGGCTTCTGCACCACTTCGCCCACCGGGTCGCCCACGGCATAGCGGGTGATGGCGCTTATCATGTCCACCCCGGTGGCGAAGCGCAGCATCTCGCACAGGCGGTTGCCGCCTCCACGGGGGGTAAGTTCCATTATATAAGGCTTGCCGTCGGTGCCTATACGGGTTTCGATATTGAAAACCACGGTCTTCATCCCCAGCAGGGTGATGAGCCTCTGGATTTCAGAAGCAAGATAGGCCTCCTGCTCAGGAGTGAAGGTGGATGGCCAGCTGTAGGCGGCAGGAGTATAAGGGTTCAGGGCCTTCTCGTCGAAGCGCTGGGCGCAGAAACTCGTAAAGGCAAGGCGCCCGTCAACCGACATGCTGTCGGTGTCGGAAGAGCAACCCGCCTTCTCGATGAAGTCTTCGACGATGATTCGTCCCGAGATGGATTTTTCCGCGGCGTGACGCAGGGCTTCCTCCATTCCGGCGGCGCTGTCAACCCTCGTAACTCCCTTGCTTCCTGCGGAATCCACAGGTTTCACTATTACCGGATAAGTCCAGCGGGAGGCATCTGCAAGCGCCTGCTCAACTCCTGAATAGCCTCTTGCCTCCGGCACGTTGAAGCCGTGCTCCGAGAGGAAGGCGCGGAAGCGGTCTTTGTTCTGGAGTATGCACACCGATTCGAAGGGCCCGAACGACGGAAGTCCCATCATATTCTGCACGTACGAGGCAGAGACCACTCCAGGGTCGACCCCGAACGACATTATGCCGTCGATTTCCTTCTCCCGGGCGGCCCTCAGCACGGCTTCCCTGTCGATTATGCTGAGATTCACGTACTCGTCGCTGTAGCGGTGGGCGATATTGCCGGGCAGGTAATCGGCAGTAATCACATAGTAGCCCATTCTGTGGGCGGCCTCGATTACGGGCAGCAGATAGCGGATGCCGCCCAGGAGCATCAGTTTCCTGCGTTTCACCTGACTATGAGTTCGATGACACGGTTAATGTCTTCTTCCGAGAGCTCGTGGTGCATCGGGAGGCATATAACTTCATCCGCGATGCGGGTAGCCACCGGAATGTTGGAAGGGTCGGCTCCCGGAAGCCCCTTGTATGTGCTGAAGCTGCTTATAAGCGGGAAGAAATAGCGCCTGCCGTAAACTCCGGCGTCGCGCATCCTGAAATACAGCTCGTCTCGCGTGGAGCCGTACTGCTTAGCATTAACGAAGATGGGGAAATAACTGTAGTTGTGGCGCACTCCCGGCATATCGTCGAAAAAGCGTATGCCCGGAACGCCCCTGAGAGCCTCGCGGTAGCGGACGGCCACGGCACGGCGCTTCTCTATCGCCTTATCCACCTGGCGCAGGTTGATAAGGCCGTAGGCGGCCCTCACCTCGTCCACCTTGCCGTTGATACCGGGAGCGACCACTTCCGTCTCGCCGGCAAAGCCGAAATTCTTCAGAAAGTCGATGTGCTTCTTGGTAGCCGCGTCGTGGACTATGAGGGCTCCGCCCTCGAGGGTGTTGTAAACCTTCGTGGCGTGGAAGCTCAGGGTTGACATATCGCCCTCGTTGAGCACGCTCCTGCCGTTCACCTGCACCCCGAAGGCGTGTGCGGCATCGTAAATCACCTTCAGCCCGTATTTGTCGGCTATGGCCTGTATGGCCTCGGTATTCACCGGCCTGCCGTAGCAGTGCACCGGCATTATGGCAGTGGTGCGGGGCGTGATGGCGGCCTCTATCCTGTCGGGGTCGAGCCCGCAAGTGTCTTCCTCTATGTCCACGAACACGGGCTTGCATCCGTTCCACCATATACAGTGGGTGGTGGCGACGAAGCTGTAGGGAGTGGTTATCACCTCTCCGGTAATGCAAAGGGCCTGCAGTGCGGTGAGCAGGGGCAGGGTGCCGTTGGTAAAGAGGCTGATGTAAGGCACGCCGAGATATTCGGCGAGGGCGCTCTCAAGACGCTCGTGAAAGCTGCCGTTGTTGGTAACCCATTTGCTGTCCCATATTTCCTTCAGGAGCTCCGTGAACTCGCCGAGGTCTGGAAGCAGGGGCGAGGTTACCGTAATGTTCTTGTTCTGCATCATGTAATCGGTTACAGGTCGCGTAAGGGGTTCTTTTCGGATTTGTACCAGCGGGCGAAGGCGCCTATGCCTTCAGGGAGGAGGACGCGGGGCTTGTAGCCCGTCTCGGCTTCAAGCAGCGAAGTGTCGGCGTAGGTTTGGTAAACGTCGCCCTTCTGCATCGGCAGGTACTCGGGTACGGCCTTGATTCCCAGGGCTTTCTCAAGCTCACTTATGAAATCGAGCAGTTTCACCGGATGCCCGCAGCCTATGTTGTAAACCCTGAAACGGCGCCCCGACTCTTCGGGGACGGGCTCGGACTCCACGCAGGCCACGGTGCCCGCGACTATGTCGTCAATGAAGGTAAAGTCGCGCATCATGTCGCCTCCGTTGAACACTTTGATGGGTTCGCCCTTGATTATAGCCCTTGCAAATAGCATCGGAGCCATATCGGGGCGGCCCCAGGGGCCGTAAACCGTGAAGTAGCGAAGGCCTGTCATCGCTATGCCGTAAAGGCTGCAGTATGCGTGGGCCATAAGCTCGTTAGACTTCTTGGTGGCGGCGTAGAGCGAAGCGGGGCTGTCGGTCTTGTCGGCCTCGGAGTACGGAATTTTTGCATTCAACCCATAAACACTGGAAGATGAAGCATATACAAGATGCTTCACGCCGTAGTTGCGGCCGGCCTCGAGAATGTTCAGGAAGCCCGTGAGGTTGCTCTGCAGATAGGCATACGGAGCCTCGATGCTGTAGCGCACCCCCGCCTGGGCAGCAAGGTTCACCACCTTGTCGAAGCCGCATTCCGCAAAAAGGGAGTCAAGGGCAGCCTTGTCGGAAATGTCCAGAGGCCTTACGTCAAGGCCGAATTCGCGGCAGCGAGCGTGCTTGAGGCGCACGTCGTAATAGGAATTGAAATTGTCGACGCCCGTGACCTCGTGGCCGCGCAGTTTCAGCTCGTACATGAGCCGCGAGGCTATGAATCCGGCAGCTCCGGTGACAAGGATACGCATACTATGCTACGTTGGGTATGCCGTTCAGCTCGTTCTGTATATACTCGAGGGAGGCTATCTTGGCCTTGGTCTCCTCCAGGCCGAGCCTTAAGGTATTGTTGGAGTTGAATTCGTCGATGAGTACGCGCCTCGTGTCGCCCTCCTTGAAGAACTTGTCGTAGTTGAGGTCGCGGTTGTCGGCTGGCACGCGGTAGAAGCCGCCCATATCTTCGGCCTTGGCGGCCTCTTCCTTGGTGAGGAGGGTTTCATACATTTTCTCGCCGTGGCGTATGCCAATGACCTTGATATCCTCCTTGCGGCCTCCGAAAAGCTCGCAGACGGCTTCGGCCTGGGTGCCGATGGTGCAGGCCGGGGCCTTCTGCACGAGGATGTCGCCGTTCTGCCCGTGCTCGAAGGCGAAGAGCACGAGGTCCACTGCCTCTTCCAGGCTCATAATGAAGCGGGTCATCGAAGGCTCGGTGAGTGTGATGGGCTGGCCTGCACGTATCTGCTCTATCCACAGGGGGATGACGCTGCCGCGGCTGCACATCACGTTGCCATAGCGGGTGCAGCATATCCTCGTGCTGCCAGAGCCGCGGCTCTTGGCTATAGCCACCTTCTCCTCGATGGCCTTGG
>JAFSVP010000216.1 GCA_017444905.1 Bacteroidales bacterium | reverse complement strand
TTCCTGAAAAATTTCTGAACGAATTCAGGAAAAATCACTACCTTTGACTACTATGACTAGGAACCGACTTTTTGCAATCCGCCCGTTGGCGGTGCTTGCCCTGGCTGCGGCGTTCTCCTGCAGCCGCGGGGCCGTGGAGGAAACGCCCTCACTTGACGGCGATCTTGTAACCGTAAGCCTCGACGGCTCCCCCGAGCAGCCGGGAAGCAGGATGATGATGGACTTCCCGACCGTCACCTGGAACAACGAAGACAAGATAGCCGTATTCGACGGAGTGGCGAAACGCAGCTTCAGCATTCCCTCAGGCAAGAACTACGGATCCACTGCAATCTTCGAGGGTAATGTTGCAGCCGGAACGAGCTCTTTCGGCGCCGTTTATCCTGAAACCGCAGGCTCAGCGTACTCAGGCGGCACCTTCACCGTCAGCGTCCCTGCCGTGCAGACAATCCAGACCGGTCGCGAGATTGACGGCTCGGCCCTCGTGTGCGTGGCAGTTTCTGAAGGAGCACGCCTTCAGTTCAGGCAGCTTGCATCACTCCTGCGCTTCACCATCGATTCCAACGACATTGCCGAGGTCGTGCTGATGGGCAACAGCCTGGCAGGCAAGGTAAAAGTAAACGCATCCGGCGTGCTGACCGAGGTGACCGACGCCACCGGGGTCGTCAGGATACAGCCTTCCGGCCTCACTTTCAGGCCCGGTACCTATTACGCCGCCGTCCTGCCCGGCACCACCGTTGCGGGGCAGTTCTCGATAGCCCTCATCCGCTCCGACGGCTCTTCCGGCACCCGTACCGGCACCACAACCCTGAACCTCAAGCGCAGGGGCTGCACCGATATCGGCACCCCCGAAGAATCGGTTACCTGGGGCGGAGTGATTTACACAAAGGCCCAGCTCTTCCGCTGGAACGAAGGCCGTCCCGCCACCGACGAGGACGATGCCGTGAGCCTCGGGGCCGACATCGATATGGAGATGGATGAATGGGTCCCCCGCGCATTCGCAGGCAGCTTCGACGGCAAGGGCCACAAGCTCTACAACCTGAACGTCAGCACGACCGGATACGCAGGCCTCTTCACGAACCTTACCGGCAGCGCCGTGGTGAAGGACCTCATAGTGGGCTCGTCCGACGGCGTCAATTACGACGGCCATAGCTCGATAGTTCACGGAGCCTCCGCCACCAACTACACCTGGTACTATGCCGGCGTGGTGGGCAAGGCTTCCGGCAGCTCTTCCGTCACCGGCATCACCAACTTCGCAACCGTTACCGTAGATGAAACGGCGGTCTCCAAGACCCGCATAGGAGGCGTCACCGGCAACTGGAGCAGTACCGGCACCTTCTCCAACAATAAAAACTACGGCACCATCCGCAATATCTCCCCGACTACGGGCCAGAAGGACGAAAGCACGACTACGGTCGTCACGAGCGTCGTGGGCGGCGTCGTAGGCATCTTCGACCAGCAGACCACCGTCGAGAACTGTCACAACTACGGCAAGGTGACCACCTCCAACCCCGGCGTTTCTGCGGTCGGCGGCGTCTTCGGCTACGACGGCGTTGGCTGTACTCTTAAGAGCTGTACCAACAAGGGTGCGGTCAGCCATACCGGTAGCGACCTGCTTGCGGAGACGACGATTGCAGGCATCATCGGAAAGGCCGGAGGCACTACTTCCGCTATCGGTACGCTCTCGTCCTGTACCAATACAGGCAACGTCACTGCGTCCTGCAACGGAAAGAACGTGAGAATCGCCGGAGTCAGCGGCCATACCGATTATTATAATGTAAGCAGCTGCAACAACTCGGCTACGATAAGGTTCTCCAATTCATCCGCCGTAGACGGTTACGTGGCCATCGGAGGTGTGGTCTCGCACCCCTATCACGGCTGCATCATCTCGAACTGCACCAATACCGGTACCGTCACTTCCGACAAGCCCAACGTCAACCGTATGGGCGGCATAGTGGCCAACCTTAACAGCAGCGCCGTGCGCAAGTGTACCAACAAAGGCAACGTCACCCTCGACAATTCAGCGTCTTCCATCAGCAACTGACAGGGCGTGGGCGGAATAGTCGGCTTCGCTGAAGGCTCCACCGACACCCGTGAAATCGAGAACTGCGTGAACGAGGGAGCGGTAACCGTAACCGTCAACACCATAGGCCACAGCAGTTATCACCGCTGTGCGGCGGGTGGCATCATCGGTATGCCTTACAGCAGCTTCTCTCTTTCCGGAAACATCAACCGCGCCGACGTGGTGATACGCAATATCCATCCCACCGCCCCTTACGCCTATGCCGGCGGCATCGTGGGTCAGGAAACCGGCTCTTCGGCGAGCTCTTCGTTCTCCACCAACCTGAACTACGGCACGGTGCGCTGCACGGGCGGAGTTTCCGGCTATTGCGGAGTGGGAGGCCTGTTCGGCAGCATTTCAAGCGCTACTTCCATCTCGTCCAACTGCAACTACGGCTCAGTCGAGGGCACTGTTGCCGGCGCCGTGGCCGGAGTGAACGCCTGCACTTTCGGCGCCACCGTCTGCAACAAGATTACTGTGAACGGTGACAATTATGCCGCAGCTTCCAACAAGAATACATGGGCCTGTCCTTCCTCCACCGGTACCATCACCCTTACCGTGGCGGTCCATTCGGATGATGAAGACGGAAGCCTGCGCAAGCCCGGCGACCCCGGCAACAAGGTAGTGGCACACCGCGGAGGCTCCGCCGAGAGCGGGTATCCCGACAATTCGAGGGCCGGCCTGCGCTATGCTATGGGCCTCAAGTGCTATGCCAGCGAGTGCGACATTTACTGGACTTCAGACAACGACGTTATCATAGCCCACGCCGATGAGTACGACCAGATAAACGGCCTGTATCCCTGGAAGAACACCGTGGCGCAGATTCGAGCCGCGGGCAACCTGCGCAACGGCGAGACCATCCCCACGCTTTCGGAATTCATCGACATAGTGATGAAAGACGGCAGCTGCACGAAGCTTATGCTTGACATTAAGATGATTACATATCCTTCGACCAGCCCCACTTACCCCATCAAGGCCGCCCAGCGCGCTCTTGAAATCATCAAGGCGAAGGGAGCCCAGAACTTCTGCGAGTTCATCTGCACCTCATACGAGTCGGTTATGTCGCAGATAGCTTCGTCGATGAAGTCGGCCGGCATACCCTGCGGCTGGATGGAGGGCGACATCAGCGCATCGAGCTTCAAGAGCAGGGGTTATACCGACTGGGCGAATCTCTGCACCCGCACGCATTTCAAGCTCGGCGTGAGCGGAACCCCCGACAAGGGAACCGGCTACCGCACCATCACCGAATTCAAGAACGCAGGCCTTAAACTGAGCGTATTCCTCCTTGACAAGCAGGAAGGCAGCGGCAACGCGGTGTACACTGAAGAGAACGTGATGCTCTACCTCAATGAATACAGCTACCTGCGCTGCGTCTGTTCCAATTATCCTTCGTGGTTGAAGAAGAAGATAGCGAATCTATGAGTCTGAGAAGGGTCCTGCTGCTCATCGTTCCTTTTCTCGCCGCGCTTTCGTGCGGCGGGGAAGCCGGTGCTCCCGGCAGGCCTTCCGAACTCCTGCTCGCCGTCCCTGCCGACGCCGTGTGTGCCGGCCAGTATTCACGCCTCGACAAGGCCCTCGCAGGTATGTCCGACACTCTTTCTCCGTTGAGGAAGATTTCCGCCGGCAGCCTTTCGAGGTCGGAGGCCGTGCTGGCCCTCTGCAACGTCGGGCGGCTCGTGCCGCTGCTCGTGGTGGACGCGGGCAGGTGCAGCGCCGACACGTCGGCGGCCCTCTCGGGCCTGGTCGCATCCTGCGACTCTCTGCGCCTGCCGCATATGATTGTCCAACTTGGCAAGCGCAAGGCTTTTGTCGCGTCCACTTCTCACACGGTACTGGACGTTTCTTCACGGCACATCAAGGGTGGAGCCTCGTTGTTCGACGCACCTCATTTTACCCTGGTGCAGGAAGCGTTTCCCGAAGGCGACGCGGTCATATGCCGCAGCGAGAGCGCGAAATCGTGGCTGTCGTGCCGTCTCCCGGCCCTGCCCGCGAAAGTGGTGAACCGTTTCGTGCAGGAAGCGTCGGCCTGGACTATAATCTCGAAAGATGCAATCCGCACCGTACAGCCCTCGTCGGCATCATTCTTCTGCAATATGCTGGAGGCGCTTCACGAGCAGAAATGCCGTTTATCTGCGGTGCTTCCCGATACAGCCGCGCTGGCCATAGGCCTTCCGATGGTGGCCGACGGAGGCTATCG
Source organism: Bacteroidales bacterium (assembly GCA_017444905.1). Taxonomy (GTDB): domain Bacteria; phylum Bacteroidota; class Bacteroidia; order Bacteroidales; family UBA932; genus Cryptobacteroides. The sequence goes on along the minus strand of JAFSVP010000216.1, from coordinate 5,367 downwards.
CGCCGCGTATGAGTCGTGGTGCGACGCGCGCGCGGTGCTTCCCGCTTACAACAGTCGTCTGCAGGCCTGTGAGAAGGCGTCCGGCAAGAACCCCCTCGACTGGGAGAAGGAGCAGGGCGTGAAGGAAGTGGCCCTCGTGCTCATCCCCGCCTCTGACGGAGGCTTCTACAGGCTGAATATGGTGCGTACCTCATCGTCCTCGAGGGAGGAGCCCAAGGTCGTGAAAAATGCCTGTGCAGGCTACGTGAGGGCGCTCTACGGAGAGGTTTTCGAAGTCTGCGACTCCTGCGTGCTGCGCTCCTCGGAATGGCTGGTCAGCGGTTCCGCGGAGGCTCTGGATGCGTACAGGCTCCCTGAGAGTCAGCAGGCGCTTCCGTCTTCGGCCAAGGCGCTGGTTTATACTCCCGGCGGCAGCATAGTGTGTACCAAAGATCGTATAGAATATGGAATTCCGGTCTGTAAACAAAATCCTTGAGAAGAGTTTCAGGGAGAACTGGGACCGTCCGGCCCTTTCGAATTACAAGGGAGACACGCTGAAGTATTCCGACGTGGCCACCCTTGTAATGAAAATCCAGCTCTGCTTCCGCGAATGCGGAGTGCAGAGGGGTGACAAGGTGGCGCTTTGCTCGCGCAACCAGGCCAACTGGGGCGTGAGCTTCCTCGCCGCGCTCACTTACGGAGCCGTCCCTGTGCCTCTGCTGCACGAATTCAAATCCGAGAATATCCATTATCTCGTGAACCACTCCGAGGCGAAGGTCCTCTTCGTCGACGATTATATCTGGGAAGGCCTTTCAGAGAGCGAGATGCCCGGCGTGCACGTGGTGGTGCAGATGGGTAACTTCAAGCCCTTCTTCACCCGTGCCCGCGAGTACAGCGAAGCAATTGAGAGCCTCCCCGAAAAGGTGGCGGAAGCCTGGCCTTCAGGCTTCGGTCCGGACGATATCGACTATTATACCGATTCGCCCGACGAGCTTGCGATGATTAACTACACCTCGGGCACTTCCGGCTTCTCGAAGGGCGTGATGATTCCCTACAGGGCCCTGTGGTGCAACATACGCTTCGCGCACGAAACGGCAGAGCCCCAGATGGACTGCAACTCTCAGGTGGTGGCGATGCTGCCTTCGGCCCACATGTACGGTATGTCTTTCGAGTTCCTTTTCGAGATGACGATAGGGGCTCACGTGCATTTCCTGAACAGGGCTCCGAGTCCGAAGGTGATAATGCAGGCCTTCTCCGAAGTCCACCCCGACATAATAGTCGCAGTCCCGCTCATCATCGAGAAGGTGTACCGCTCCCAAATCAAGCCCATAGTCGACCGCAACCGCACCTGGCTCCGCATCCCCTTCGTCGACCAGTTTGTGCTAGGCAGGATACGAGAGGGTATGGTAAAGGCCTTCGGCGAATCTTTCGAAGAGGTGATTCTGGGCGGTGCCCCCTTCAATCCGGAGGTGGAGCAGTTCCTCTGGCGCGTCCGCTTCCCCTTTACCGTCTGCTACGGAATGACGGAGTGCGCACCTATTATTACTTATGCGCACTGGAACAAGACGAAGAAGGGCTCCTGCGGCGTTCCCATCCCAGGCTGCGTCATACGCATCGACTCTCCCAACCCCTGCAAGATTCCCGGCGAGGTGCAGGTCAAGGGCGACAACGTCTTCCTCGGCTATTACAAGAACCGCCAGGCCACGAGGTCGGCCTTCACCAACGACGGCTGGTTCAAGACCGGCGATATGGGAGTCATCGACTCCGGCGGCTACCTGTATCTCCGCGGCCGTTCCAAGTGCATGATACTCGGGCCTTCCGGGCAGAATATCTACCCTGAAGAGCTGGAGGCGGTGGTGAACAATGTGAGTTACGTGGTGGATTCGCTGGTAATCGAAGACAACGGCGGCCTCACGGCCCTGATTTACCCCGACTACAGGCAGGCCCAGATTGACGGCTTCGACAACGAGGCCCTCCAGCAGAAAATTCTCTCTGACCTCCCGGAAATCAACCGTCAGCTGCCCGGATACGCACAGATACGCAAAATTGAGTTTATGCCGGAAGATTTCGAGCGCACCCCCAAGCGCAGCATCAAACGATACCTGTACCAGCGATGAAAGAGCGCAAATTCGACCGCCGCTATATAGAGATGGCGGAAATATGGGCAAAGAACTCGTACTGCAAGCGCCGCCAGGTAGGAGCCCTGCTTGTAAAGGATAATATGATTATATCCGACGGCTACAACGGTACGCCTTCCGGCTTCGAGAACGAGTGCGAGGAGAACGGGGTAACGAAGCCCTATGTCCTTCACGCAGAGGCGAATGCCATTACGAAAGTCGCCAAGTCGGGCAACAGCAGCCACGGCGCTACGCTGTATGTCACCGCTTCTCCCTGCATCGAGTGCTCAAAGCTCATCATACAGGCGGGCATCAAGCGTGTGGTTTATAAAGACGAATACCGCCTGAACGACGGAATCGACCTTCTCAAGAGGGCCGGAGTAGAGGTGGAAAAAGTAGATTGAGATGAAAATCAAACCCTGGATTTGTTTCTTTGCAGGCGCGCTGCTTACGCTCGCCGTTATGTTGATAGCATTCCCGCCCGCCGGCCGTCCGGCAAAGGTGAGGAGCGGCAACTGGTCTAAGCTGGAGCTTGTCCTGAGCACTCTGGACGAAAACTATATGGACGAATTCGACCACGAGGACCTCAGCGTGGCCGCCATAGAGTCGCTGCTTTCGGAACTGGACCCTCATACCGTCTATATGCCTCCCGTGGATCTGAAAGACAGCCAGGAAGACCTTGCTGGCAACTTCTCAGGCATAGGCATTCAGTTCAACGTGCCCAACGACACGGCTATAGTGATAGAGGTGATTCCCGGCGGACCGGCCCTCAAGACCGGTCTCCTTGCAGGCGACCGCATCCTGAGCGTCGACGGGCGCAACATAGCAGGCGTCAAGTTCCCGCAGGACAGTATGGTGCGTATGATGAAGGGCCCTGCCGGCACCAAGGTGGAGCTTAACGTCAAGCGTGGCTCCGAGAATATCGCATTCAACATTACACGCGGCACCGTCCCCACGCACTCCGTTGACGCGGCCTTTATGGTTAACGACACTGTCGGGTTCCTCAGGCTCGGCAAATTCTCACGTACTACGGCCAAAGAGTTCGTGACGGCCGGCCTTGAGCTCAAAAAACAGGGTATGAAGCACCTCGTGGTAGATCTTCGCGACAATAGCGGGGGATATCTCGACCAGTCGCTTCTCATCTGCAACCAGTTCCTTCCGAAGGATTCCCTCATAGTTTATACCGAAGGCCTTCACAAGGGCCGTGAGAACTACTATGCCGACGGAAAGGGCAAGCTGCTCGATATGGGGCTTGCGCTGCTTGTCTCCGAAGGCTCTGCCTCTTCCAGCGAAATCTTCGCCGGAGCGATGCAGGACAACGGAAGGGCCCTGCTTGTGGGCCGGCGTACCTTCGGCAAGGGCCTCGTGCAGGAGCCGTTCTTCTTCTCCGACGGCTCCGGGCTCAGGGTGTCGGTAGCAAGGTTCTACACTCCTTCCGGGCGCTGTATCCAGAAGTCCTACGAGGGCGAAGACTACCAGTACGACCTCTTGAAGCGCTTTACCAGCGGAGAGATGGTGGATGCCGACAGTATGAGCGTCGAAAAGGGAGGCATTATCCCTGACGTTTTCGTGCCGATGGACACCACCAAGGTGGCCTCGTTCTTTATAGACTGCCGCAACAAGGCCACGGCCGTCCGCTTCGCCTCGGCTTTCTTCGACGTCCATAAGGATGAGCTTCAGGCTATTGACGATTACGACATGCTCCTGTCGTACCTCGGCAAGGCAAAGCTCGAAAAGGCCTTCCTCGAATTTGCACGCACCAAAGACGGCATCTCGCCCACGAAGGAGGAATGGCGTCTTGAAAAGAATTACTTAATGACTCAGGTGAGGGCGCTGATAGGCCGCTATTCGAAACTTGGCGACAATGCCTTCTACCACCTCTATCTGAACAACGACCCCGTGTTCAAGGCGGCTATGCGCTCTATTGCGCAATAAACTGGTAGATAATTTCCCCTTCCTGACGGGCAGGCGACTGGCAGGCCGAGAACCGGCTTAGCCTGGCGGCCCTTACTGCGAACGAGCGGAGGCAGCCGTCGGTAGAAGAGCGGCTTTCGTCAACCTTTGCCAGAGTGACTTCGCCGGCGGCGTTTACGCTTATCAGCACGGCAACTTCTCCGGCTCCCATACAGCGGTAGGCCGGGATGGGGAGCTTCTGCGCGCTGCGTCCTTCCAGCTTCCACGAGAGTACCGAGGGGCCGGAATAGGGCTTGCGCTCTTCCTTTTTCTTGTCTTCTTTCTTGTCGGGGACGTTTGCGCTGAACCCGTCGTCGGGAGCTTCGAATCCGCCTTTGAGCTCGTTTGCAAGCCTCTCTGCATCTTTGTAGAGGCTTTCTGCATCGGTGCCCCTGTCATCTTTCAGCGCGGAGCGCTCGACCGCTACGTTGCGGTAGCCTGCGTCTGGGGCGGCGTCGATTTCAGCCTGGAGCTTTTCGCTTACCGCCTGCTGGAAGGCGGCCTCCTTCTGGAGGCGTTCGAGCTCCTGCTGCATCTTTTCGAGCTCCTCCTGCCTGGTGAAATCCAGCACGAAAGTATTCTCCCTCTGGAGCGAGAACCCGAGGGAGGTGGCAAGCAGGACTACCAGCACCGCAAGGTGTATGATTACGGTGGTATATAGTCCTGCCTTGTCTTCCTTTTTCACTTTAGCTTTTCGAGCGACTTTTCGACGGTGGCCGTGATAATGTCGATGGCTACCTTGTTGTGTCCGCCCTGGGGGATGATGATGTCGGCGTAGCGCTTGCTGGGCTCGATGAACTGCAGGTACATCGGCTTGACGGTACGGCTGTAGCGCTCGATTACCCAGTGAACGTCCTTGCCGCGCTCGGAGATGTCGCGCTCCATTACGCGCATCAGGCGGTCGTCGTCGTCGGCATCGACGAAAATCTTGATATCCATCTGCTCGCGCAGCTCCTTGCAGGTAAAAATCAGGATGCCCTCGATGATGATTACGTCTGCGGGCTCCACGGTCTTGGTCTCGGTCTTGGAGCGGGTGCAGGAGATGAACGAGTATACGGGCTGCTGTACGGTGCGGCCCTTTTTCAGCTCGCGGAGCTGCTTGCACAGCAGGCTCCACTCTATGGCGTCGGGGTGGTCGAAGTTATGGACCCTCTTCTCCTCGTCGGAGAGGTCGCTGGAGTCTTTGTAGTATGAATCCTGGGGGATTACCACCACCTTCTGGCCTGCGAGCTTCTCGGTGATGGCCCTTACGACCGTAGTCTTTCCTGAGCCGGAGCCTCCGGCGATGCCGATTACCAACATATTCTTTTTCCTTTGT
>JAFSVP010000215.1 GCA_017444905.1 Bacteroidales bacterium | reverse complement strand
GCCCATCCACGAAGGAAGGGTGGGGCTGTACGTGTGCGGCCCCACTGTTTACGGCGACGCCCACCTCGGGCACGCCCGCCCCGGAATCACCTACGACGTCCTGAGCAAACTGCTCCGGCACCTCGGATATAAAGTACGCTATGTGCGCAACATAACCGACGTCGGCCACCTTGAGCACGACGCCGACGAAGGCGAAGACAAGATAGCGAAGAAGGCCCGCCTCGAGCAGCTCGAGCCTATGGAGGTGGTGCAGGCCTATACACTGCGCTACCACGAGGCGATGAGGCTGCTGAACGTCGCCCCGCCCTCCATCGAGCCCCGCGCCAGCGGCCACATAGTGGAGCAAATCGAGGCCGTGAAGAAAATACTCGCCTCCGGTTATGCCTACGAGTCGAACGGAAGCGTGTATTTTGACGTGCGCAAGTACGACGCCGACCATCACTACGGAGTACTCAGCGGGCGCACCCTCGACGACACTCTCGAAGGCACCCGCAGCCTCGACGGCCAGGGCGACAAGCGCGCTCCTTACGACTTCGCCATCTGGAAAAAGGCTGAGCCTGAGCACATTATGCGCTGGCCCTCCCCCTGGGGCGAAGGATTCCCGGGCTGGCACCTCGAGTGCTCGGTGATGGGCGAGAAGTACCTCGGCTCCGAGTTTGACATTCACGGCGGCGGAATGGACCTTATGTTCCCCCACCACGAGTGTGAGATTGCCCAGAACGTGGCCTGCCGCGGCACACGCGGAGTCCGCTACTGGGTACACAACAACATGATAACCATCAACGGGCAGAAGATGGGCAAGTCGCTCGGCAACTTCATCACCCTGCCCCAGCTCTTCACCGGCACCCACCCTGCCCTCGACCGCGCCTACAGCCCGATGACGGTGCGTTTCTTCATACTCCAGGCGCACTACCGCGGCACCCTCGACTTCTCGAACGACGCCCTCGCAGCGGCCGAAAAGGGCCTCGCCCGCATAATGCAGGCGGCCCGAGACCTCTACGCGATGGCAGGAAGGAAGGCCCCTGAATACGCCTACGGCGAGGAAGACTTCGGCACCGCGCCTGACAGCTGCACGGCCGAATCTCCTGAGGTGAAAGCCATATTCGAAGGCGTTTACGACGCCCTCTGCGACGATATGAACACCCCCGTCGCGCTTGCCTGCATAGCCGACGCCGTACGCTTCATCAACTCCGCCAAGGCAGGCCTCGTAAAGCCCGGCAAGGGCGACCTCGACACTCTCTGCGGCATCTTCGACGGCATAGTGTTCGGCGTTCTCGGCCTCAAGGACGAAGGAGCCTCCGCAGGCGGCGCCCGCAAGGTGATAGACGGCCTGATGCAGATGGTCCTTGAGCAGAGGGCCGCAGCCAAGGCCGCCAAGGACTGGACTGCCTCCGACCATATACGCGACAGCCTGAAGGCCCTGGGCATACAGGTAAAGGACACCAAAGACGGAGTCGAATGGACTCTTGACTCATAGAATATGAAGAAAGCATTTTTCAGACTGATGCTCACCCTGCTGGGCCTCAACCTGTTCACAGCCTGCTACGGGCCCGCCCCCGGAGTCTATCGCGATATGGACGAAACGATTGAGGCTGAAAGCGGCGACGGGGCCGAAGCCTGCACCGCTGAAGCCGAAGACGCCTCCCGCCAGGGCGCACAGGAGGGTTCCGAAAGCTCCGACGACGCCGAAGAAACTGACGGCAACGCTCCTGCCGACGGGCAGTAAGAATCAGGGGCGAGGGGGGCCAATCTGCGGAAGCCAATGACCACGGAGCCCACGGCACCGATGCCGGATTCCAATCCGACGCCCGGCGGGAGCAAGCTGCCCGGCGAGGCCCCTTTGGGGAAGCCTGGCCTGCTGAAGCGCATCGTCCTCGACATAAATGCCTCATTCATAGAGAGCGAGGCCCGCTCCCACCCCCTTTCGCAGCTATTCTGGGAATGCACCCTGCGCTGCAACCTCCGGTGCCGGCACTGCGGAAGCGACTGCCGCGTATCGGACGTCCACCCCGACATGCCTTTCGAAGACTTCGAAAAGGTGCTCCTGCGCATACGGGAGCGCTATGACCCTCATAAAATACTGGTGATTCTTTCCGGCGGAGAGCCTCTGGTGCGGGATGACCTAGCCGACTGCGGCAGGCGCATATACCGTCTCGGCTACCCCTGGGGGCTCGTCACCAACGGAAGGCTCCTTTCGGAAGAACGTATGCACGAACTCCTGCGCGCCGGGATGCGCTCGGCCACCGTAAGCCTCGACGGCCCCGAAGAAGAGCACGACTGGATGCGCGGCTCCGCAGGCAGTTTCATTCACGCCTCCGAAGCCATAGCGAGGCTCGCGGCACTTGAAGACTTCGGCTTTGACGTCGTAAGCTGCATAAACAGGCGCAACTTCCCCAAGCTCGGAAAATTGAAGGAGTACCTCATATCGCTTGGCGTAAAGCGCTGGCGCCTTTTCACAGTGTTCCCCGCCGGGCGCGCCCTCAAAGACCCTGAAATGCAGCTCGCTCCGGGGCAGTTCCGGGAGCTTCTTGACTTTATCGCCGCCACCCGCAAGGAAGGCCGCATCCGTGCTTCCTACTCCTGCGAGGGCTTCCTCGGAGCTTACGAGGGCAAGGTCCGCGACCACCTCTACAGCTGCCAGGCCGGGCTCAGCATAGCCTCGGTACGCATCGACGGGGCTATTTCAGGCTGTAACAGCATACGCGCCCGCTACGACCAGGGCAACATCTACACCGACGACTTCCTCGACGTGTGGGAGAACCGCTTCGAGCCGTTCCGCCGCCGCAGCGCCTTCCGCATCGGCGAGTGCGAAAGCTGCAAATACTGGAAATGGTGCCTCGGCGGCCCCATGCACCTCCGCGACGACTCCGGCCGCCTACTCCAGTGCAAGCTGCACGGACTTGACGACTGACGGCAGCCTGAACAGACCTGTATTTCACAAAGTTGTGCAACACAAACCTGTGCATTCGTAAACATCTGATTTACTGCTGATTTGGCCAACGGAACACAATAAAAACCGAAGACATCCATGAGGGTTGCACTCCCGGGCTCTCCTGGGCCGCCCACGGTTAGCGGGGTAGGCGAGTCAGGTATGACGGAACTTTTAAGATTCCGCAAAACCTGACGACTGTAAATTATTCTTATGCGAATTCACGGGTATTTCTCAAAACAATTGCCTACTTTAGCGGCGTTAATCAAAACCCTAAACTATTATGGAAAACTTCATCATCCCCCGCGAAAAGTACAAGCTCTACCTCGCTATC
>JAFSVP010000214.1 GCA_017444905.1 Bacteroidales bacterium | reverse complement strand
TTTTCTCCGCTCCTGAAAGCTACGTTGAGAAAGACGCCTCCAAGTTCTGGAAGAGCGAAAACGTGGAGATGGCTGCCGAAGCCCTTCAGGCCTGCAGCGGAGCGGAAAGCCTCGAAGAATACATACGCGCCAGGGAATGGCCTATGGGCAAGGTCATGAACTGCATACGCCTTGCGCTCACCGGAGCCTCAAGCGGCCTCGGGATAGGCGACATAATGCACTTCATAGGCCTTGAAGAGACCCGCCGGCGCTTCGGTGCGGCGAGGGAAAAACTGGGATAGTATCCCGGCCGGTCCAATACTAAAAGGGGCGCTTTCAGGCGCCCTTTTCCGTCATGTTCCCAGGAACCTGAGGATGAGCTCCACCGCCTCGTCCTCCGAAAGGAAGTCCATATTGATGGATAGGTCGTAGTTGCGTGCGTCGTATCGGCTTACGCCGGCGTAACGGCGAATGTAGTTCTCGCGGGTATCGTCCACCGAATCCACTACGGCAGCGGCCTGCTCCCGGGTGAGGCCCTGCTTCTGCATGACTCTTTCAATACGCTTGTCGCGGGAGGCAGTGATGAAAATATCCACCTTCTGCGGCCTGTCTTTCAGCACGAAGAAGCCCGAACGGCCCGCAATCACGCAGGAGCCTTCGTCGGCGATGGCGTTCAGAATCTCCTTTTCGGCACTGAACACGTCGGAGGCGGTGACGTCCTTGCGCAGCCCCTGAACGAAGCGTCCGTCAACGTTTGTAATCTCGCTTATCTTGGGTACGGGAGCGACGTGCTGGATAAGCTCCGAGAGCCAGTTCTTCTTCTCGCCCTTCAGGCGCTCTATGCTGCTCACGCTGAGATTGAACTTCTCTTTGAGGGAATCCACAAGCTGCTTGTCGCTGTAGCGCACTCCGAGCCTGGCGGCCAGCTTGCGGCCCACGGTACGCCCGCCGGAACCGATTTCACGGCTGACGGTAATCACATACGGTTCGTTCAGTTTCATACAAGTTTATTTTCCGTAAATGTAGCGAAATAATTGGAAATAACGGCAAAAAACGCTTTCTTTATAGGTAAAACGGACCATATATGAGAAAAACACTTTTACTTGCCCTGCTCTCCGCCGCAGCGCTTCTTGCCTCCTGCGGAGGCTCCGGCGCATCGAAAGAGAGCGCCGCGAAGCCCCGGGTGCTGTGCCACCGCGGCCTCTGCTCCACAGGAACCGAGTTCACCACCGACGAAAACACCCTGGACGCCCTCCGGAGGGCCCAGGAGAAGGGCGTCGACGGCGTTGAGTTCGACGTCCACCTCACGGCAGACGGAGAGCTCGTCATACGGCACGACGCCAAAATCGCCCCCGGGCTGCACACCCAGAAAAGCAATTTCGACGACATAAGGGCATATACCCTTCCCTTCGGCAACAAGATTCCCACCCTGCACGAGTGGCTCGTGCAGGCAAAAGAGACTCCCGACATTCTTATGTTTCTGGAAATCAAGGCCATGGCCACCCAGGAAAGGGAGAACGAGCTCGTAGCCAGGTGCATAGAGGAGGTCCGCTCTCTCGGAATGAGCGACCAGATGTATTACCTCTCGTTCAAGCCCGCCACCTGCGACGAGGTGCTGAGGCTGGACCCGGAGGCGAGGGTGCTTCTCAACTCAAGCAGCCTGCACCATTCCCTGCCGCCCGCCGAAGTTGCGGCCCGTGGATATTCGGCAGCCTCATACAGCGTGGAGGTCTTCCTCAACCATCCCGAATGGGTGAAGGAATTCCGCGAGCTGGGCATCGAGACCTTCTTCTGGATGGTTGACAGCCCCTATCTTCGCGACATAGCCGAGAAGCTGGGAGTGGACTGGATTACCACCGACTTCCATGATGTAATAGGATACGGAAAGAAATGAAAGTAGTCTGCGTCGCCGACGCCTACATAACGGCTCAAATGATGGAAGAAGGCGTGAGGCCCGCCCTCGGGCCCGCCGACAGCCTTGAAATATTCTTCTTCGGCCTTCCCGGCCGCGAGCAGATGCGGGACATGGTGCGCACGCTGGAAAAGGGCGGGCGCGACTCCCTGCCCCTCCCGGAAGGCCTTGCAGAGTCGGTGAAAGACGCCGACTGCCTGATAGTGCATCTCTGCCCGGTAACGAAAACGCTCCTTGCAGGCGCCGGGAAGCTGAAGGCGGTGATGTCGTGCCGGGGCGGACGGGAGCATCTCGACCTTGAAGCCGCCGCAGCGCTGGGAGTTGCCGTATCCACGAACCCGGCCCACAATGCAAGGGCCGTGGCGGAGTACACCATCGGCCTGATACTGGCCGAGACCCGCAATATCTGCCGTTCGCACTGCGCCCTGAAAGCGGGAGAATGGCGGAAGGAGTATCCCAACACGGGGAATATCAGGGAACTGGGAGATATGACCGTAGGCGTCGTGGGCTACGGTTCCGTGGGCAGGATGGTGGCGGAGCGCCTGCTCCCCTTCGGGTGCAGGGTGCTGGTGCACGACCCCTTCGCTCCCGCTGACGGGGTGCCGGGGCTGAGCTTCGTGACTCTGCCGGAGCTTCTTGCCAAGTCCGACATAATCAGCCTGCACGCCCGTTCTTCAAAGCCCATCATCACCGATGCCGAATTTGCCCTCATGAAGCGGGGCGCCGTGCTCATCAACACTGCAAGAGCCGTATTGATAGATAATTCCGCCCTTAAAAGGGCCCTGGACGGCGGCATCCTGCTTGGGGCGGCCCTCGACGTGTTCGACACCGAGCCCGACATACCCGCATACCTGCGGGAGTACGACAATGTCACCCTGAGCAGCCACAGGGCCGGCGACACTATAAATTCCTACAAAGACGCACCCGCCTTCGCGATAGGCAACTTCCTTGGCTGGCTCGAAGGCAAACCCTTGAAATTCAAAGTATGAGCATTCTTGAAAAAATCCCGCAGCTGAGCCCCGTTCTCGACCAATGCGCCGAGGTGGCAGGATACCTGTGGCAGAAAGGCTGGGCCGAGCGCAACGGAGGCAACATGACCTACAACCTTACGGACCTGATTCCTGAAGAGTTCCGGAACCTCCCCGCCATAAGCGAACCCATCCCCATAGGATGCCGCCTCCCCGCCATCGAGGGCTTCTGGTTCTATGCCAAGGGCACCGGAAGGCGAATGAGGGACCTTGCCCGCAAGCCCCTTGAGAACGGCAGCATCATTCGCATCCTGCCCGGCGGCGAACAGTATGAGATAGTGGCCGACGAGCCTGTGATGCCAACCTCCGAAATCTCATCCCACCTCTCGCTCCAGAACCACCTTGTTGCCAGCGGAAGTTCGTACAGGGCAACGCTCCACACTCATCCCATCGAGCTCGTGGCGCTCTCGCACATAAGGCATTTCTGCTCTTCGGAAGAGCTCACCCGCACGCTCTGGTCGATGATACCCGAGACTCTGGCTTTTGCGCCCCTCGGGCTGGGCTTCATCCCCTTCGAGTGTCCGGGTACCGTGGCGCTGGCCGAAGCCACCCTGCGCGAGATAGGCACCTACGACGTAGTCCTCTGGGAAAAGCACGGCACGGTGGCCGTAGGCACCGATATGATGGACGCCTTCGACCAGACCGACGTGCTGAACAAGTCGGCCTGCATCTACAGGGAGGCGGCCCTTATCAAGGCCTCCCTGAACTTCGCCGCCAGGCCCGAAGGGATGAGCGACGAGCAGATGAAAGGCATACAGGAGCTGTTCAAGCTCCCCACTGAAAGAATAAAATAGCCCGGCTGCAACGAGGCGCCGGGCTGTCTTATCAAGGCTTCTGTTTACTCAGAGGCCTTTTTTCTTGGCTTCGTCCCAGAGGGAGTCCATATCCGTCAGAGTAACTTCAGAGAAGCTGCGACCCTGCTCCCTGAGGCCCGCCTCCACGTAGTCGAAACGGCGGCGGAATTTCGAGCAGGTGCCGTTAAGGGCCGCCTCTGCATCTACACCGTAAAGGCGCGCCGCGTTGATGACGGCAAAG
>JAFSVP010000213.1 GCA_017444905.1 Bacteroidales bacterium | reverse complement strand
CGGGCTCTGCTCCGGGAACCAGCGTAGCCTTGATATCGCCGGCGATATACTCCCCGTCGTTGCTTTTTAACGTTACTTCCCTGAGGGCCGTCGTGCCGCTTCCGTACAACTTGAGCTTGAGGAAACCGCAGAGATTACGGAAGAGGAGAGTCTCGTTTTCCGAGACTGCGGCCATTACGTTGACTCCCGTTTTCGTAGAGTAGGAATAACCGAAAGTATTGCCCGCATAAATCTGCAACGGGTCGATATATGTAATGATGCTGCCGTCTTCGGAGACTGCGTTCCAGCTTGCATAAGGGTACACTGCATAGTTGTAGGCGAGAGAGCCTGGTGCAAGCGCCGTGGAGGCAGTTGTGAAATCACCCTGAAGGGTGCCGGTTTCGCCAGTATATGAATACTCGACGCCTCCGTCATCGGCGGAGCGATGGTCGAAGAGGCTTATCTTGTCGCCGTTAATCCAATAAACTTTGCCCCCCTCTGTATAGGTACGGGTACTCTCCTCGATGGATGCATGGAAAACCTTGGGTATGAAGGAGTTCTGAACTTCTTCCTTCCGGGCGCACGACGCTGAAAGCAGCGCAAGCGCAAAAACGAAAACAAACTTCTTCATAGCCTACCAGTTATAGATTACTTCGTCTTCAACAAGGTCTTCCGTCGAGCCCGACAGGGCGATGAAAGAGGCCGCTTCCACGGAACAGGACTCGGCTTGCGGTGCCGCATAGGGGCGCGCCGCTTCAACAAAAAGTGCTTTCTTCATAACAGAAATCAACTGTATCACTACTGATAAACTGCGCAATTTAGTGATAATTATCAGAACCACAAAAAAAGCCGGGCGAAAGCCCGGCCTGTCAATGGTTCAATAAGAAGCCTTACAGCTTCAGATATTAGATACAGGTGTAACCGCCGTCAACAGCGATGCTCTGGCCGTTCACGTAAGTGCTGCGGGGCGATGCGAGGAAGAGAGCGCAGGTGTCGAGCTCGCCTTCCCTGCCGTAACGTCCGAGAGGAATGTTGTTCTTGGCGATAGCCTGGAAGAAGTCGGAATCCAGGGTCTCGGTGGTGAGGTCGGTGTAGAAGTAGCCGGGGCAGATGGCGTTCACGGTGATGCCGTGCTTGCCCCATTCTGCCGCGAGTGCGCGGGTCAGGTTGACCACGCCGCCCTTGGCTGCATGATAGGGAGCGCTGCCCACGATGATATTGCCCACCAGGCCGTACATCGAGGCTATGTTGATGACGCGGCCGAAACCGGCCTTTATCATCTCCTTGCCGAATTCACGGGCGCAGATGAAGGTACCGAAGAGGTCGATGTTCATCTCGTGCTTGAACTGCTCGTCGGAGATGGTTTCCGCGGGACCGACGGCGCCGGTGCCGGCGTTGTTTACGAGTATGTCAACCCTGCCGAAGCGTGCCATAGTGGCCTCGACTGCAGCGCGCACCTTCTCGGTATCGGTGATGTCGCAGGTAAAAGGAAGGACCTCCACGCCGAACTCGGACTCGATGTTCTTTGCGTTCTCTTCGAGAAGATTCATCCTTCGTGCGAGCAGCACGAGATTAGCACCCTGGCTTGCGAATGCCTTGGCCATCTGCAGACCAAGGCCTGTCGAGGCTCCGGTCACTACCGCGACACGGCCTTTCAGATCAAAATAGTTTGTCATAATGAAATAATGTGGTTGAATAAAAATGGTCTTTCTATCGTTTTTTCGCACAGTACAGTGCCGTCGGGGCCGGTGACCTTCACTGTTACGGGAAGGGTCGCCGTCCTTGCAACGGCTGTAAATGCGTGTGGATTCTTCCTGTCTTTGGCCTCGCCCTTAGAAGCCTTGGAACTTTCAGTCAGCTGGGGAGTTACGTAGGTAACGACATAGAGCGGATCGTCCAGCTCGCTGCGCCTGACTTCAAGGGCCTCGTCGCCTTCGAACATCTCTACGCTCACGCCGGGGCCGTAAGCCCAGCAGTTTACGTAAATCATATTGCGGAAGGCCGGGTCGGCATACCAGCTGCGCTTGGGATACAGGCGGTGCATAATGTTGCAGCCGGGGTCGTTGCGGTAAAAATCGCCCACGGAATTCAGGTCATATACGCGCATCATATCGCCGCTTCCGCTTACAGGCACATTACGGGGCTTCGGGTCGGGTGAGCTGCAGTCGAGGACGTTGAAAGCCTGGTCGCAGGCGTCGGAGCCTATGGCAGCGTATCCGTCGGGATGCTTCCACATATTCCCGGAAGTGGCGCTGAAAATGAACTGTTCGAAGCGCCCCATGCCACGTGTGGAGGTATTGAGATGCTTGTGGGTGTGCCCCGCAAATAGATACACCTTCGGGAATTCCCTGAAGATTTCGTCGAGCAGTTCAGCCTGCCCGGGCATCATAACCTCCGACTTGCTGTAGTCGTTGAACACCGGGACGTGACAGCAGAAGAAGACGCGCGCGCCCTTCGGAATGAGGGCCACGTCGGCGCGCAGCCACTCAAGGTCTTTTTCAAGGAAACGGCAGTTGTAATTGCGCCGTCCGTTGATATTGCGGTGCCTGGCGTCGGGCTCTCCGTCGTTCAGGTATTCGACCGAATCCATGAATATCCAGTGGTCGCCGCCTATTTCCACCGAGTAGCAGCCAGGACCCCAGGTGTGGCGGTAATTCCATGCAGAGACGAAATCGGTACGCTCTCCGAGGCCTGCAATGGCGGCGTCGTTATCGTGGTTGCCGCTCACGGAATAAAGGGGCACAGGGTAGCCTGCATCGGCTATGAAGCGCTCGGCCGCAGATTCATTGAGTCCGAAATCGTACCAGTAGCGGTCGTGGGCGAAGTCACCGAGGTTCACCGATATCACCGCGCCTTTGGCAGAAGCCTCCTCCGCCTCGCGGCAGATGGATGGAAGCACGTCTGTCTTGAAGCGGGCAAGGTCGTTGCGCGAAGGGTCGGCAGCCAGATGGCAGTCGGTAATGAATATCACGCTGTATTTATCCTGATTCTGCGGAACGAGGGTAAAATCGTGCACTTCGGTACGGCAGGAGGGCTTGGTGAGAAGCTGCCAGAAGCCGGGCCTTATGCCGTCAATCATACTTGCCGTATAACCGGAGGGAGTGGTAATGAACACCACGCTGTCGGCCTTGTCGCTCTGTAAACGGTAACGCCCGCGGGCGTCGGTAAGCACTATCTGGCGCCCGTCTGAGACCGTCACGCCGGCAACGGGCCTGCCCTGCGAAGTCACGCGCCCCTTTACGACTCCAGCCTGGAGGGCAAGAGAAAGGAAAGGGAGAAGGGCAAGGAACAAATACTTTTTCATCGGAACTCGTATTTCAGCACCGGCTGGCGGGCGGCCGCAGTTTCGTCGGGCCTGCTTACCGGAGTATTGTGAGGCGCAGTTCTGAGAACTTCCGGTTCCCTGGAGGCCTCGTGGGCAATCGAGCGCATAACTTCGATGAAGGCGTCGAGGGTCTCTTTCGATTCCGTCTCGGTGGGCTCTATCATTATGGCCTGGTGGAAAAGCAGGGGGAAGTAAATCGTGGGAGCGTGGAAGCCGTAGTCGAGCAGGCGCTTGGCCACGTCGAGGGTCGTGACGTCACCGCCGCCGCCGGCAAGGCCGTCGAAGACGAACTCGTGCTTGCACACTGAATCTATGGGGAGACGGTAACAGTCTTTCAGCGACTCCTTTATATAATTGGCAGACAGGGTAGCGAAGGTTCCGGCTTCGGCAAGATGCTCCCGCCCGAGGCTCAGGATGTAGGCACAGGCACGGGCTATCACTCCGAAGTTGCCGTGGAACCCGCTTACTTTCAGCTTGTCAAGATAAGGAAGTAGCTTTTCCGACACTCCCACCGGGCCGCTCCCGGGGCCGCCTCCGCCGTGCGGAGTGGAGAAAGTCTTGTGAAGGTTCACGTGCATCACGTCGAAGCCCATATCGCCGGGGCGTGCGATGCCCAGAAGCGGGTTGAGATTGGCTCCGTCGTAATACATAAGGCCTCCGCATCCGTGTACGAGGGATGCGATTTCAAGTATGTCTTTTTCGAACAGCCCCAGGGTGTTGGGGTTGGTCATCATCATTCCGGCTATGTCCGGGCCGAGCAGGGGCCTGAGGGCGTCGATGTCCACAAGACCGTCGGGACGCGACTTAACCTCCACCACCTCAAAGCCGCAGGCTGCTGCGCTGGCCGGGTTGGTGCCGTGGGCGCTGTCGGGAATAATCACCTTGCAGCGGGCTTCGTCGCCTCTGCTGCGATGGTATTCGCGGATGAGCATAAGTCCCGTGAGCTCGCCGTGGGCTCCGGCGCAGGGCTGGAGAGTGAATCCCTTCATCCCGCATATTTCGCAAAGGGCCTTCTTCATAAAGGAAAGAAGCTCCTCAGCACCGCCGGCAGTTGACTCCGGCTGAAGGGGATGAAGCCCCAGGAAGGACTGCAGGACCTCTTCGTTGAGCTTGGGATTGTACTTCATAGTGCAGGAGCCGAGCGGATAGAAGCCGGTATCGACTCCGAAATTCATCTGGCTGAGGTTTGTATAGTGCCTCACCACGTCGGGTTCGCTGACTTCCGGGAGGTCGAGGGGCGATTCACGCCATATTCCGGTCACCCCCTTCGCGGTCTCGGCCTTTACGGGGTCGGCATCGCAGGCTGGCAACGAGAAGCCGATGCGGCCCTTGCGGGAAAGCTCGAAAATCAGACGATCGTAATATCTCATAGACCTGCCTCCTTCACGACGCGCACGAGGGCGTCCATTTCGGCGCGGGTGCGCCTTTCGGTAACACAGAACGAAACATATCCTTCCTCAGTCAGCAGGGCGCCGAAAAAGCCTGCGTCAAGCAGGGTCTGCTGCAGTTTGCCTGCATCCATAAGAGGCTGAAGCACAAACTCCTTGAGGAACGCCCGTCCTTCGAACGGGTCGGTGAAGCGGCCCGTGGCGAGCAGGGCGTCGTGCAGGTAGTGGGAGCCCACGTAGCAGAGCGCGTTCACCCTGCGAAGGCCTTCCGGACCCATAAGGGAAAGATATACGGTACTCCAGAGAGCCATCAGCGACTCGTTGGAGCAGATATTCGAACTTGCCTTTTCACGGCGTATGTGCTGCTCGCGGGCCTGCAGCGTAAGAACGAAGCAGCGGCGGCCCGATGCATCCACGGTCTGCCCGACGAGGCGCCCCGGAAGCTTGCGCATCCACTTGGAAGAACAGGCCATAAAGCCCGCGCAAGGGCCTCCGTAGCAAAGGGGCATACCGAGAGTCTGGGCGTCGCCCACGGCGATGTCGGCGCCCCATTCCGCGGGAGTCTTCACCACCGCGAGGGCCGACGGGTCACAGTATTCCACGAGAAGAGCGCCAGCCTCGTGGACAGCGTCGGCAAGTCCGAGATGGCTTTCTATTATCCCGTAACGGTTAATCGAAGGCACTATCACTCCTGCAAGGTCGAGGGTTCCTTCTGCAACGGCTTCGCCTATCGCATCGGTTTCGACAAGGTTCACTCCGCAGTTGCGGGCATAGGTCCTCAGAACCTCCAGCACTCCGGGAAGCAGGGTGGAAGAGGCGATGACGGTATTGCGCTTGCGCGTACAGGCCACGCACATCCTCATGGCTTCGGCGGCAGCCGTGGGGCCGTCGTACATCGAGGCATTGGCGACGTCCATCCCCGTAAGGGAGCAAATCATCGTCTGCCATTCGAAGATGTATCGGAGCGTGCCCTGAGAGATTTCGGCCTGATAGGGAGTATAGGCCGTAAGGAACTCGGAACGTGAAGTGATATAAGGGATTACGGACGGAGTGTAGTGATCGTAGGCTCCGGCTCCGGCAAAGACCGTAAGACGGGTATTGCGGGAGGCAAGGCCGTTGAAAAAGGCCCGCACTTCGTCTTCGCTCATCGAAGACGGGAGGTCGTAGCCGTTCCTGAGCCTGAAGCCGGAAGGGACGTCGCTGAAGAGCTCGTCCTCCGACTCCGCCCCTATGCGGTCGAGCATTGCACGGATGTCTTCGTCCGTGTGGGGGAAATAAGCGAACATCCTACCTGGCTATCTCTGCATAGGCTCCGGCGGAAAGGAGCGAGGAGAGCTCGCTCTCGTCGGAGAGGCGGACTTTTATCATCCATGCTCCGTAAGGGTCGGAATTCACGATCTCGGGGGAGCTTTCAAGGGCCTCGTTGACCTCGATGACGGTACCGCTGACGGGGCAGTACAGCTCGCTGGAAGCCTTCACGCTCTCAAGGGCTCCGAATTCATCGCCTGCGGCAAGGACGTCGCCCTCTGAAGGCAGTTCAACATAGGTAATGTCGCCCATTTCAGCCTGTGCGAAATCGGAAACGCCTATAGTGGCTACTCCGTCATAAACGCTTACCCACTCGTGTGACTCGCTGAAAAGGAGTCCATCGGGAATATTGCTCATTTCTTCTTATAATTTGTTTTGTAAAATTTTTTTCCTGTAACGACGCCCTCGTGGACACCCTTCCTGATGCGGACGCAGAGGGACGTACCGAGAGCGGAGTATTCCCTGCTTACAAGCGCCATACAGATGCTCTTGTCAAGCGAGATGGAATGATACCCGGTGGTAACCACCCCTACCTGCACGCCTTCAGGAGTCTCCACAGGATAGGTGGCGCGAGGAACGGCGTTCGAAGCGAGTTCAATGCCCACCAGCTTGCGGGGGGCTCCCTCAAGGCGCTGTGCCTCAAGGGCTTCCTCTCCGATGAAGCCGCCGGCCTTTCCGAACTTGCAGAACATTGAAAGGCCCGCCTCTACCGGAGTGATGCTCTCGCTCAGCTCGTCGCCGTAAAGCGGAAGGCCCGCCTCGAAACGGAGAGTGTCGCGGCAGCCGAGCCCGCAGGGCACGACTCCGTCTTCCAGCAATTTCTTCCAGAAAAGCTTTATAAGGCCGGGGGCGGCATAAATTTCAAAGCCGTCTTCCCCGGTATAGCCGGTGCGGCTGACGATAATGCGGGAGCCGTCTTCAGCAGCAAGATTGGTAAAAGTATAGAAGCCGAGCTCGCGGAGTTCTTCGTGCCCGAGAAGACTCACGAGACGATCTTCGGAAGCCGGTCCCTGGAGCGCTATCTGTCCCCAGGCGTCGGAATCGTTGCTCAAAGAGACCTTGAAGCCCTCTGCACAGCGATTCAGCCAGTCGAAATCCTTTTCGATGTTGGCGGCGTTCACCACGAGCAGATACCCGTCAGCAAACTCCTTGTAGACCAGAAGGTCGTCAACGACTCCTCCGGAAGGGAGGCACATCATCCCGTACAGTATTCTGCCCGGAGCAAGACCGCTCACGTCATTGGTAAACACACGGTTGATGAATGCGAGGGCGTCTTCGCCGGCAAGTGTAATCTCGCCCATGTGCGAAACGTCGAACACGCCGCAGGCAGTGCGCACCGCATTGTGCTCGGCGATGATCCCGCTGTACTGGATAGGCATCTCGAAGCCCGCGAAAGGGCTCATACGGGCACCCAGGGCGAGGTGCTCATCATAAAGGCAGGTTTTTTTAAGCGATGCGTCCATAATTACCTACAAATATAGTCTGATTAATGCTCTTTTCCAAATACAAAGGCCGGATCGGCGTAAAGGGCTTCAATACTTCGGATACGCCCGATATCGTCAGTTGAAAGTAAATGGCTCCCGCTGCAGAAATGTCCGGCCAGAAGGTCGGAGAGAGCCTCCTGAGTAATTGTCAGGCCCTTGTCACGAAGATTCACGACCCTCTGGCGCACCGATTTCACTCCGTGCGAAGCAAGCTTTTCCGCCGAAGGGGTGATAGCCTCCTGAAGGGCGTCGAGATTGACCGAGAGCATCAGGGTCCCGTGAACGATACTGCCACCGGGATGAACGAAGAAAGCGTTGCCTGACACCTTCAAACCGTCCACGAGAATATCGTTGCGTTCAGTGCGGACCGCCTCGAGGCAAAGCGAACGGAGCACGGCGCCCACTCCTTCGAGGAATGTGCCGAAAACGGCCTCCACTCCCCTCTCGGGCGTTATCAGCGACACCATCATATTGCCTCCGTCGGCATATACGCATCCGCCTCCGCTCTTGCGGCGGACTATCTTAATCGAGTGCTCCCTGCAATAATCCAGATTCACCTCCGAAGCGAGGTCCTGGTTGCGGCCGATGATGACTGTGGGCTCGCAGGTCCAGGTAAAGAATGCACCCTCCGGAAAATGCTCCGCCGCATATTCCTCCATTGCAAGATAAAAGGCGAGGGAGGACGGCTTTTCGCCGGGGAGCAGGAGCCTGAGCATATCAGAATCGGGGTTCCGTTCGGAGATGGCTTTCAAGCCGTGGAGCCTCAGCCCAGAAGCTTGAGGTCACGCTTCAGAATCATCGAGGGGTCCATTAGGAACACCTTCTGGAAAAGTCTTATCTGGTTAAGCTGCGAAAGGTAAACCTTGTCTTCGTGCTTGCCTTTGCGCCACCACTTGTAGAAGCCCACGGGGTCGTTCTCGAAAGGAATCTTGGCCACTATACCGGTACCGTAGCCCGGGAAATCGATTATCATCTGCAGGCCCATATACCGCTTGTAATACTCGAAATCAGCCCTGCGGAGTTTTGTAACCAGAGGCGTGAGAACTTCGAAATTATCGACCTGAAGAGTCTTGTCGCGGACTATCATACGGTGAATCCGCACCGGATCTTCGTTGAGCCACGCTCCCATCCTGAGGGTCTTGGGTCCGTCAGGAGTGTCGAGAGTAAGAAAATCCATCGAGAGGTAGATTTTCTCCGAATCGAGCGGGAACAGTTCTTCGTCGGCCATACAGACTGCAAAATTAAAAAAATTTTTTTATTTTTGAGTATGGTTTCCGAGTCAATACTGCAAATGAGCGCACTCTACGCGGAGGAAGAGTGGTTTTTACCCGATGCCGACGCCTTCGACCTGAGGGGTCTTGAAGGAAGTTTCCGTTACTGCTCCTCCGAAAGCGAGAGCACTGTACGCGCTCTGCTGGGGAGCGCCCGTTTTGCAGACATTGCGTGGATAGACACAGGCGACTTTCACTATTTGAGCAAGTTACGGATGGAACTGATTCTGGAGCCCTTCGCCCTCGCACTCTACGACAACCATCCCGACGACCAGGAAGGAGCCTTCGACAACGACATTCTCAGCTGCGGCAACTGGGTTCTGGCGGCCCGCCGCTCCAACCCCTTCCTGAAAGAGGATTTCCGCAACCCTGAGCCTTCAGGAGGCCGTTTTCCCTGGGGCGGCAGCCCGAAAAGATGCAGCTTGGAAGGTAGCAGCGCCGAAGGCCTGCCTCTCTTCATCTCGATAGATATCGACCTCCTGTCGGAAGAATACGCCCGTACGGGCTGGAGCCAGGGAAGCTGGAGCCTTGACAGGCTGCTGCGCTCCCTTGACGCCCTGTGCAAAGGCAGGGTGATAGCCGGAGTTGACATTTGCGGGGGCATCACCGCCGCTCAGGGAGGGAGGGACTGCGACCGGAGGGTAAACCTCGCAACGCGCAAGGCCCTCCGCGACTATTTTTGCAGCCAGCCCATAGTCTGGAGATACAGCCAGCCGTAATTCCACACTTCAAGTTCATAGTCCGGAAAGGCCGTTTCAGGCACGGAATACGATACCGATTCCAGGGGCAACGAAGCGTGATGCGGGTAATGGGAAAGGTCGCAGAACTTGTATTCCGGGCTTTTTTTACTCCTTATTTCAAAGGGAGTATAGTTTCCGTACAGCGTGTAGAGAGTATTGTACAATCCCGTTTCTGAGCCGGCTCCTGCATTGCTCACGATAAGGTCGGGAGCGATTCGGGCTAGCAGGTTGCTCTGAGAAAGCGGAAAGCACCACTCGACAGAGATGTCCCAGCCGCCCTGAACCATAGAAAACACTCCGCCCACTGCAAGCACGACGGTAAACGAGGCTCCGTACCTCCTTGAGGAAGCGAAAGTTTCGTAGGAATGCCTGTTCTTCATCACAGGGGCTATGCTGAAGTCGCGCCGGGGCATCGCCAGTTCGCGCTTCAAGCCGTACTTCAGGGTAAGTTTTACCGCATCGACGCCATCCATGGAGGCATCACAGCACCCTGAATACGCTCCCGGGACCGTCAGCGAGGCATAATAGAGCGAGTTTCCGTCACGCACAAGGTCTTTCAGGGTAAAGCTGAAAGTTTCGTCGTGCGAAGATGCGAACTCCCATTCCGACAGGGCCGTGCTCCGGAATGCTCCAAGATGGAATGACGGTCGGAAAGGGTCGGCCGTATAGAGCTTTGCGACTGCAGCCTCAACGCCGCAGGAAGCATTTGCAGGGCTTGCAGTAAGTGTCTGAAGCGGGACCTCGCCTGCTTCAAAATCATAGTTGTCGGCAATGCTCACCCCGTTATAGCTGAGGCGTGCTATCCTGTAAGGCCAGGTACCGCCGTTCTGCGCCGGGGCGTCGTTCTTTACCACCGGGTTGGCGTTCCGCGCGCCGCTTTGCCACACCGCACCCCTTTCCGAAGCGTCCTGGGAATTGGCAACGCTTATCCACAGAAGATTTGCATACAGCTCCGTATCGAAGTCGGAAGCCTGCATCCTGTGTCCGGAACGGTCGGTATAATAAGGCCCGGCGTCAGCGTCGGCTCCGTCAAGAGGAAGAAAGATGCGCTCAGAAGGGAATCGGAGCCGGGGAGCCTGGACTGTCACCGGGACCTTGCTCAGCAGCCTTCCGTTCAGACTAACCTCAACGAGGGCTTGCGAAGGCGCGAGGGCCGAGAGTTTCCACCCGCCGGACAGCTGCTTCACGCCTACGGCCGCCACGGGGCTTTCAACGCTTACTCCGGAAGTCACGGCCGCACCTCCCGACATAGTGTCGACAACCTTCAGGACACGGCTCTGGCCCACATAGAAGCTACCGTTTCCGTTCTCCCACTCCACCTTGTAACGCGTGGACAAGGCCGGAACGAGCGTAGCCGTAAAGTTCGCGCTCAGCACGCCGTCCCAGCTCACGGCCTCGACTCCAATGGTAGAGCCCGGTTCGGCAGAAGGGAGCGTAGTTATCGAGAAGTCGGTTCCGTCGGCGCTTACCGTGTAGAAGAACGACATCAGGTCACCGGTCATCCTGTAGGTATAATCGCCCCGTGAATAGTCGAGGTTGGTATCAAGGTGCACGCTGACGTTGCCCATAGGCTCCACCTCTGCCTTGTCGTTCTCAAAAGAGAGAACACGCCTGTCGTCGAGCCTCGCCTCCATCTTCCAGTCGGTGCGCAGGTATCCCTCGTCGGAAATAACGAGTTTCACGGCATATTGCATATTCCTCACTATGCTGAAGTCGGTGCTTGCGTTAAGGCCCGGGAAAAAGCGCGCCGTCAGGGGTTCGCCGGTAAGCGCCCCGCTATTGTCGCGGTAAATGCCCTGCACTTCGACGAAGGTGCAGACATCGGGATTGCAGCCGTTCGAGCGCAGGTTGTCGGGGGTCTTGTCGTCGGGGCGCGTACCGCGCCCGAGCAGGGTCCCCTGCCTGTTTTCCAT
>JAFSVP010000212.1 GCA_017444905.1 Bacteroidales bacterium | reverse complement strand
TTGAAGCCGCTGCGGCGGCAATGGACCTTATGGGCGATGCCGGAGGCAGGGCCGCAGCAATTTCGCGCGGGACAGGCAGTTTCGCAGTCAATTTCCTCGACGAGCTCTATCTTTCAGAATGAAAAAAGACCAACTCAGACTTTACCTCGTAACCGACCGCGGACTCGCACTGGGGCGGCCGCTGGAAGAGGTCGTAGCCAAAGCCGCGGAGGGTGGTGTCAGCATAGTGCAGCTGCGGGAAAAAGAGCTTGACACCCGTAGCTTCGTGGAGCTGGCAGCGAGCCTCAAGGCCCTGCTCGCCCCGCAGGGCGTACCTCTCATAATAAACGACAGGATAGACGTAGCCCTAGCCTCCGGAGCAGACGGCGTACATATCGGCCAGTCGGATATGCCTTACTCCATTGCAAGGCGCCTTCTCGGCCACGACAAAATCATAGGCCTCTCCGTGGAAAACCAGGCGGAAGTGCTTGAAGCGGAAGAGCTTGACGTCGATTACATTGCAGTGTCGCCGGTGTATTCCACCGCCACCAAGACCGACACCGCCCCGCCCTTCGGGCTTGAAGGCCTGCGAAGGGCCGTCGCCGCCACTCGGCACCCGGTGGTAGCCATAGGAGGAATGAACCGGGCCACGGCGGGCTCCGTATTCGAGGCCGGAGCCGACGGCATTGCGGTAGTGAGCGCGATAATGAGCGCAGCCGACCCCGCACTCGCCGCAAGGGAGCTTGTAAAAATTTCGGAAAAATCCTTTGCGCACGATTGCAAAAGGCAAAAAATTTAACGAAATTTGTTACCCGTTATGAAAGCTCTCACCCAAACAGATTTCCATTTCCCGGGTCAGAAGTCGAAGTACACGGGCAAGGTCCGTGACGTTTACGACATCGGGGGCGACCTCCTTGTGATGGTAGCGACCGACCGCATTTCCGCATTTGACGTAGTCCTGCCCAAGGGCATACCCTGCAAGGGGCAGGTCCTCAACCAGACAGCCTCCAAGTTCCTGGACGCCACCGCCGACATCCTCCCCAACTGGAAGCTCGCCGAGGTGGACCCCATGGTCACCGTAGGCCTGAAATGCGAGCCCTACAAGGTGGAAATGGTAGTCCGGGGATACCTCGCCGGCCACGCCTGGCGCGAATACAAGGCCGGCAAGCGCAGCATCTGCGGCGTCCCCCTGCCTGAGGGAATGGTAGAGAACCAGCGTCTCCCCCACCCCGTCATCACGCCCACCACCAAGGCAGCCGAGGGGCACGACGAAGACATCAGCCGTGAAGACATCATAGCCTCCGGGCTCGTCCCCGCCGACGAATACGCCGAGCTTGAGCGCTACACCCTCGCCCTCTTCCAGCGGGGCACCGAGCTTGCTGCCGCCAAGGGGCTGATACTCGTTGACACCAAGTACGAGTTCGGCCGCCGCGACGGGCGCATCGTCCTTATGGATGAAATCCACACTCCCGACTCTTCCCGCTACTTCTACTCCGAAGGATACGAGGAGAGGCTC
Organism: Bacteroidales bacterium; assembly: GCA_017444905.1. Taxonomy (GTDB): domain Bacteria; phylum Bacteroidota; class Bacteroidia; order Bacteroidales; family UBA932; genus Cryptobacteroides. Next base: position 3,652 of record JAFSVP010000212.1, on the reverse strand, counting down.
GCCGCAGGCGAAAAGCAGAAGCAGCTCTCGAAGGAGTTCGTGCGCGAGTGGCTTATGGCAGGCGGCTTCCAGGGCCAGGCCGGGCAGAAAGTCCCCGAAATGACAGACGAAGTCGTGGCCGGCATCACCGCACGCTACGTTGAGCTTTACGAGCACATCACCGGAGAGGCGTTCGTCCCCGCCGCTGAAGACGGCGACATAGCCGCACGCATTGAGCGCAACATAACCGGCTACCTCAAAAACCGCGGCTGAGATGATTGAAAGATACTCCCGGCGCATAATGCGCGACGTCTGGACTGAAGAGAACAAGTTCAGCGCTTATCTTGAAGTTGAAATCCTCTCCTGCGAGGCCTGGAGCAAGCTCGGCGTCATCCCCGCCGAAGACGTGGAGAAAATCCGCCGCAATGCCCGCTTCGACGTAGCCCGGATATCGGAAATCGAAGAGCAGACCCGCCACGACGTTGTTGCCTTCACCCGCGCCGTCAGCGAGAGCCTCGGCGAAGAGCGCAAATGGGTACACTACGGCCTCACCTCGACCGACGTCGTGGACACCGCCAACGGATACCTCCTGAAGCAGGCCGACGCCATACTCCTGAAAGACCTTGAAGAGTTCAGCGAGGTACTCCGCAAGAGAGCCGTCGAATTCAAGTCCACCCCCTGCATAGGCCGCACGCACGGTATCCACGCCGACATTACAAGCTTCGGTCTCAAATGGGCGCTGTGGTACGAAGAGATGCAGCGCAACATACGCCGCTTCAAGGCCGCAGCCGCCGACGTCGAGGCCGGCAAGATGAGCGGAGCCGTGGGCAACTTCGCCAACATTCCCCCGTTCATTCAGGACTACGTATGCGGCAAGCTTGGCATCCAGTCTGCCGGCATCTCCACCCAGGTTCTCCAGCGCGACCGCCACGCAGCCTATATCGGCGCCCTGGCGCTAGTCGCCGCCACTCTCGAGCAGATGGCCTTCGAAGTGAGGAACCTGCAGCGCACGGAGGTACGCGAGGCGGAGGAAGCCTTCCGCAAGGGCCAGAAGGGCTCCAGCGCAATGCCCCACAAGCGCAACCCCATCAGCAGCGAGAATATCTGCGGCTGCGCCCGCGTGATGCGCGGCTATATGGTCACGGCCTACGAAAACGTCGCCTTGTGGCACGAGAGGGACATTTCCCACTCCTCTACCGAGCGCATAGTCCTTCCCGACGCCACCGAGTTGCTCGATTATATGCTCACCCGCTTCAAGGGAATACTTGAGAACCTTACCGTGTATCCCGAGAATATGCTCGCCAATATCTGGCGCACGAAGGGGGTCATCTTCGCCCAGAGGGTAATGAACGCCCTCATAGGCAAGGGGCTCTCGCGCGAGCAGGCCTACGACACCGTGCAGCCCATAGCCATGAAAGCCTGGTCGGAGGGCCTCGACTACAAGACGCTGCTCCTTGCCGCGCCCGAAGTCAGGGCCAGCCTCGGCGAGGCCGAAATCGAATCTTGCTTCACGCTGGAATACTATTTCAAGGAAGTTGACACAATCTACAAACGCATCGGCATAATCTAATGCAGAAAATCATCATACTGGACTGCGGTTCGCAGGTTACTCAGCTGATTGGCCGCAGGTTGCGCGAACTGAGCGTGTACTGCGAAATCGTCCCCTTCAACAAAATGCCCGCATTGGGGCCGGAGGTAAAGGGAATAATCATCTCCGGAAGCCCGTGCTCGGTGCTTGAAGGCAGGGCCCCGAAGCCTGAGCTGGAGGCATTCGCAGGCCGCCTTCCCGTGCTCGGAATATGCTACGGAGCTCAGTACATAGCACACTGCTACGGAGGCAGCGTGGAGAAGTCGCTCGCCCGCGAATACGGCAGGGCGATGCTCAGGGTAACGACCCCCTCTCCCCTTCTGGAAGGCATCAGCGGCGAGACGCAGGTATGGATGTCGCACGGCGACACCATCTCCACCCTCCCGGAAGGAGCGGAAGTAATAGCCAGCACCGCCGACGTAGTCAACGCCGCCTACCAGATACCGGGCCGGAGCATCTACGCCGTCCAGTTCCATCCCGAGGTCTTCCATACGCTCGAAGGCACAAGAATCCTTCACAACTTCGCCTTCGGAATCTGCGGATGCACCGGCGACTGGACTCCCGACTCATTCATAGAATCGACCGTGAAGAGCCTTCAAGAGGCCATAGGCTCCGACAAGGTGATTCTGGGCCTCAGCGGAGGAGTGGACTCCACCGTGGCGGCAGTGCTGCTCAACAAGGCCATAGGGTCCAGGCTGACCTGCATTTTCGTAGATAACGGCCTTCTTCGCAAGAACGAATACACCGACGTAATGTCGGCCTACTCCGACATGGGCCTCAACGTCCTGGGCGTAGATGCATCGGATGCCTTCCTTTCGGCCCTCAAGGGAGTTGAAGACCCCGAAGCCAAGCGCAAGGCGATAGGGCGCGTGTTCGTAGAGACCTTCGAAGCCGCGGCAAGGAGTATCGAGGGCGCACGCTGGCTGGCCCAGGGGACCATCTACCCCGACGTCATCGAATCCGCCGGCATCGAGGGCATAGCCTCCAAAATCAAGTCGCACCACAACGTGGGCGGCCTGCCTGAAAAGATGAACCTGCGCATCGTAGAACCCCTGCGCATGCTCTTCAAGGATGAAGTCAGGCGCATAGGACGGGCCCTCGGAGTAAAGGACGAGCTCATCGGCAGGCACCCCTTCCCGGGGCCGTCGCTCGCCATCCGCATCCTCGGAGAGGTAACTCCCGAAAAGCTTGCCGTCCTGCGCGAGGCCGACGACATCTTCATCAAGGCCCTGCGCGCCTACGACTGCTCGTCGATGAATCTGCAATCCGCATCCGACCCGACTCTTAAGGCCACCAGGCTGTACGATGCCATCTGGCAGGCGGGAGTGGTGCTCCTGCCCGTGCGCAGCGTGGGCGTGATGGGCGACGAGCGCACCTACGAGAACCCCGTGGCCCTTCGTGCGGTGATTTCCACCGACGCGATGACGGCCGACTGGTTCCCCCTCCCCTACGATTTCCTCGCCTCGGTATCGAACGAGATAATAAACCGCGTCCGCGGCATCAACCGCGTGGTTTACGACGTATCGTCCAAACCGCCGGCAACGGTAGAATGGGAATAATAGTCAGTCAGGCAGTTGGTCAGTTAGTAGTGTATATAATATGGACAGAAAGGATTTGGAAGATGGTTCCGCCCCGGGGTGCGGGACGAAGTACATCTTCATAACGGGAGGCGTGGTCTCCTCGCTGGGCAAGGGCATCATTTCAGCCAGTCTGGGCAAACTCCTGCAGGCCAGGGGGTACAGCATCACGATTCAGAAATTCGACCCCTACATCAATATCGACCCGGGGACGCTGAACCCCTACGAGCACGGCGAGTGCTACGTAACCTCCGACGGTATGGAGACCGACCTTGACCTGGGCCATTACGAGCGCTTCACGGGCATCCGCACCACGAGGCACAACTCCATCACCACCGGGCGCATCTACAAGACCGTCATCGACCGCGAGCGCAGGGGCGACTACCTGGGCAAGACCATCCAGGTCGTACCCCACATTACCGACGAAATCAAGCGCCGCATGCTTCGCGAAGACGAGACGGGCGAGCAGCTCGACTTCGTAATCACTGAAGTGGGCGGAACCATCGGC
>JAFSVP010000211.1 GCA_017444905.1 Bacteroidales bacterium | reverse complement strand
GACATTTTCGGGTATTAGAAACTGTTTTGAAACGATTGCTCTTTTTTCTTACAGCGTCTTGCCGGTCTGTTTTTACGCCGTCATCAGTCACGTAGACCCTTCTACTACGCTCCTTCTTCCGTCGCAAAAACAACCTCGACAAATCCGCAATAATAAAATTCGGCAACCATTTCAAAACAGTTTCCGGGATGCTCGAAAAGGCAGTATCAGTATTAAACGACATTGTATGGAGCCCGATCTTGGTCGGGCTCCTGATTGTTGCAGGCCTCTACTTCACCATAAGGACACGCTGCGTACAGCTAAGGCGCATCGGGCTTATGGCGAGGCTTCTTTTCGGAGGCTCCCCGAAGCGGCGGAAGGGAAGCGGCATTTCATCGTTCCAGGCGTTCTGCGTATCCCTTTCCGGGCGCGTCGGTACCGGCAATATCGTCGGCGTGGCCACGGCCATTGCAATAGGCGGCCCGGGTTCCGTCTTCTGGATGTGGGTAATCGCCTTCCTCGGGGCCTCCACCGCCTTCGTCGAGGCTACGCTGGCGCAGATTTACAGGTTCCGTCACGACGGAAGCTTCAGGGGCGGCCCGGCAAGCTATATCGCCGAAGGGCTGAAGTGCCGCTGGCTGGGAGTCGTATTCGCCGTCTTTACTATAATAGGGTACGGCTTCCTGCTGGTTACGGTCCAGTCCAACGGGGTGGCCTCGGCGATGCGCAACAGTCTTGGCGTAAGCCCTCTTGCCGGAGGCATAGTGCTGGCAATCCTTCTGGCCCTTGTAATCGTCGGAGGCCTGAAGAGCATTGCCCGGGTGGCTTCAGTAGTCACCCCTTTCATGGCGTTGGCATATATCATAATCGCGCTTGTAGTACTCGCGTTCAACTTCAGGGCCATCCCGTCGATGCTCTGGAGCATAGTTACCAATGCCTTCGGAATCAACCCCTTGTGCGGAGGCATACTCGGAATTACTGTGGCGATGGGCGTGAAGAGAGGCCTCTTCTCCAATGAGGCGGGGCAGGGCGGAGGTGCCATAGTTGCGGCCAGCGCCGACGTGGACAGCCCTGCAAAACAGGGTCTCGTACAGGCCTTTTCAGTATATGTGGATACCATTCTGGTCTGTACGGCCACGGCACTGATGATTCTCAGCGCCGGCACCTTCAACGTGTTCGGACCTTCAGGCGAGATGCTCTACGCCGGCGCCCCGGCCCTGGGCAACAATTACGTGGGCTTTACGCAGGCGGCGGTGGATTCGGTATTCGCCGGGTTCGGAGGCGGCTTTATAAGCGTGGCTCTGTTCTTATTCGTGTTTACGACCATTATGGCGTATTATTTCTACGCCGAGTCCAGCATCAACTTCCTGTTCTCTTCTTCCAACGGAAAGAGCTCCCGTACAGAGAAGACCGTGATGTGGATATACCGTTTCGCCCTTCTGTCAGCCGTAATCTTCGGGGCCGTGAAAGAATCCGGCCTTGTATGGCAGCTGGGCGACATAGGCGTCGGTCTCACCGCCTGGATAAACGTCGCCGCTATACTGATACTCTGCCCCAAGGCCATCAAAGCCCTTAGGGAGCTTGAAGAAAAGTGCTGATTACCAGCGGTATTCTACGCTCGTCATTGCGTTGAAGCCAGGCATCGGATATCCCTGTACGAGTTCGTAGCGGAAATTGAACAGGTTGTTGAGGCTGAGAGAAATCTTGAAGCTCCCACCCTTGCCTTTCAGCCTGAGGCTGCGCGAGAAAGAAGCGTCGCTCACGCTCCAGGGCGCTATGCGGTAGTCGTCGGTGTTGGCGCTTCTCGACCACTTCTCGCCGCAAACCACAGTATTCCAGGCAAAAGCCCAGTCTTTCAGCTTTGCCACGAGGTCGATGCTCCCGCTGTGCAGGGGTATGTACGGTATCTGGCAGCCCCAGGTCAGGCTGCCCGGGGTGCTGTGGTCAAGCGCGCTCTGAAGGGAGTAGCGAAGAGTAGCCTCAGCCTCGAAAGCCCCCTTCCGTACAGTGCCGGTGGCTTTTGCGTCCAGTCCGGCTATGTCGGCCCGGCCTATGTTCAGCATAGTCCAGCGGAACTGCGACGAGGTGGGGATGGCAACGATTTTATTGCTTACTATATTATAATAGGGGGCGAGGCGCAGCTCCCAGCCCCAGCAGCCCGCACCGCCCCGGAGCCTTGCTCCCGCTCCTGCCTGGAAGGCCGACTCCGGGCTTAGTCTGGAATTTCCGGTCAGAGTGTAATACAGGTCGTTGAACGACGGCAGGCGGTATGAGCGCTTTATGAATGCGTCCAGCTCGAAGGCTCCCGAGCCCGGGATATAAAGTAGGCTGAGCGAGGGCATCCAGGCGCTGCGCCTGCCCTTTTCGACGCTCCATCCTCCGGCGTCGGGCGTCTTGAAATCATCTATGGCACATTCCCAGGCAAGGCTCGACGAGAGACTGAGCCTCCGCCATCCGCCCCTCAGGGCAAGCGCGGCAATGACCGTGGCCCTGCGGGGCGTCACGAACTGCCCGACATCTGAATCGAGGGCATTGTACTGCAGGTCTGTGCTGAGTTCTGCGCTCCACTTTTCGGCTATTGAAAGAGACTGAGCCAAAGAAACATAGCCCGAGTTCTGGCGGTAATGCAGATTGTATGGCAGGGCCATCGGGTTCTTTTCGGGGTGGGTGTCGTAATGGGTGTAGTCGAACGCGTATTTGAAGCGAAGCGCCGTGGAGTATCGCGGAGCCCAGTTCTGAATCCAGCTGCCCTGGACGAAAGCGTCGCAGTCAGCCTGCCTTTCGGCGCTCAACGGAAATCCGGCAGCCCGCCGGATTACAGGCCCCGGGAAGCCCCTTTCGGAATTATAGCCGTACAGCCGCAGCCGCCATTCCCCCGAGTCCAGGCGCACGAAAATCTGCGATTCCAGCCTCATACTCCGGATATCGCCGTTTTCCCGCACCAGGGTAGTGCCGAAGAAGGGGAACTTGTACCTGCCGTCGCTGTAAAGATATTCCGCCGCTCCGCGTACGCTCACCCGCCCGAGTGCGAGGTCGGCCTGCACCGAGGGGTTCAGAGTACAGAAAGACCCTCCGCGGAAGCGGACTGAGCCTGCCGTACGCTCAGGAGCCTCGCTCTCGAGGTGTACGGAAGCGCCGCAGGCATATTCCTTTGCGGTCTGCAGGCGTTGCGATTTGGTGGCGTTGTAAAGCGAGACCAGTGCGGTTTCTCCAATGGACAGGCGTCCGAGGTCCACCTGCATATTCTGGGCGTTGTCTATCTGAACGCCGTCGATGAACACGCCGGTATGCTCGCTGCCGAGGCTCCTCACATTCACGGTCTTGAGGCCTCCGGCACCGCCGTAGTCCTTTACCTGTACGCCGGTAAAGCGCCTTATGGCGTCGGCTGCCGTGGAAGGCGGGGAAACGGCTTCGCCGGGGCGCGCCTCTTCCGTGGCCCTTGAGGCCGGTATGCTCCGCACCGAAAGCGAGCGGGCTGCTTCAAGAGTGTCTGCCTGCTGGGCCAGGGCGTTGAACCCCGTCGTCAGCAGGAGACAAATCAATGCTCCTATGGCGGAGCTTTTTAGCATTATTTAACGGCGAAATGGCCAGGACACACTCCTGCAGTTACGCTCCAGAGCCTGTCGTTGTCGTTGTAATCCAGCTGGTAGCAGGATACGCTTCCGGGGTTGAAGTAATCACCGGCGTCACCTACGAGCAGGCAGTGACAACCGGCTCCGGCATCTACGACCGCCATACCGTAAGGAGTGCCGGAGAGCTCAATGGGATACTGTGTGATACTGGCAGCTCCGGTGGATGAGTTGACGCTCACCGACCAGACGTTGTATGTGTGGAGAGATATCCAGTCGAATTCGTCTGCCGTGCCAATGCAGTACAGCCTTCCGCCCAGCATATATGCGCAGCTGACGTGCAGCAGGTCTTCGATGAAGGCCGAACCGGTACCGACCCTGCTCACTTTTGAAGGGTCGCCGGCGGGCATTGCGAACACCCCGGAATGAATGTCGTAATAGTTGCCGAGCGTGCTTACGAAGATGGTCCCGGCGCCGTCTGACCAGACGTTCTTGAGGTTCACTTCAACCTCCTGGGTGCCTGCGAGCTTGAAACTCCCGGTGTCGATGATGCTCACGGTGTTGTCATAAGAATAATCCGGCGGCAGCTGGCAGGCTATGCCTCCGGAATTGGCTACGAAGAGCTTCTCCCCGTAGCAGGCGAGCCCTTCCGGCTGGTATCCTACTTCCACCGAGCCTTCGACTTTCTTGGTCTTGAGGTTGATTCGGTAAACGCAGCCTTTGGGGTTGTAATAGTCGGTTACTTTATAAATATAGTTCTCGTCATAAGCCCCGTTGGCGTAAGCACCCGCCCACGAGCTGACGTAAGCATAATTGTCGTCGAAGGCGATGTTCCGGGGCGTGGGTATCTTTATGGCTGCAATCTCGGTTTCGTTCTCTGCGGATACGACTTCCACTATTCCGGAATTGTTGATGACCATCCACAGTTCGTCTCCGGCAAGCGCTATGTCGTTGCCCACGTCGCCCAGACCAGCACCTGCGTCGGGATTCATCTTCCTGAACGCTCCGGTAACGTAATTGCCGTTGGAGCTCCGCAGGAAGTCCAAACTTGAGTTGTTGGACCCCATACCTCCCTCATTGAGGACGAAAATCTTTGAAAAGGAGGCGCTGAATGCGCTTACGTCGATTGCAGTGCCGGCGAGCTTCGAATCGTCGGGTGCCGGCACGGGCACGTCATCCTTGCGGCACGAGCAGACAGCCAGAATGCCGCAGGCCAAAAGCAGAAATGCTTTTTTCATTATAGATAAAAACGTTTTAACGGGAACTTGCCCCCGAGCTCCCGGGGAAGCCTCGTGGCTTCCGGGTTTAACTTATCTATGGCAGGTCTTCTGACTTGTCCCGGTTTCCGCCTTCTCATCCCCGGAGGGGACAATGGCATTCGTGGAAACCGTTGCGGACAACACAGCTGCGGGCACAGTCCCGGAATCTCACCGGATTCCCTATTATCCTGCCGGACGGGCCGGCAAGGCACCATAGACTATATATCCTTATATGTCAATATCTTCCAACTCTTCTTCAGAGCGGAGGTTGGCCCTGATGAAGTTCTGCCTGTCGATGGTGTTGTCGCCCATGTAGAAGTCCATAAGTGACGCTATCGATTCTTCTTCGGCAATGTTTACCGGGTCGAGGCGCATATTTTCGCCTATGAAGTCCACGAATTCG
>JAFSVP010000210.1 GCA_017444905.1 Bacteroidales bacterium | reverse complement strand
GCACATGAGGCTCTCCGGGAAGTCGAAGTTGGGTTTGTAGTCGGTCCACTGGCGCTGGCCCTGCACACCTCCGGCGATGGCATTGTGGCCGAGGGCCTCTTCCTTGTAGCCCATCTCCAGGAGCTTGGGATTGCCGAACATGAGGTCGCGGATGATCATCATGTTCTTAACCGTGAACTCCCAGTCGGCATCCTTCTCCTCGCGGGTCTTGCCCTTGCCCCTGCTGTTGAAGGAGTGCATGGGCGTTCCGGGGAAGATTGCGCGCTCCTCGTTATAATCGTGGCCTTCCTGGGGCTTGCAGTATTTGTCCACCCAGGCCATGGCCTTACTGAACTCTTCGTGGTCGTAGATACCGAAGTCCACTCGGCGGAGTATCTCCACCAGAGAAACGTATTCCGCACGTATGCCGAGGTATTTCTGGAGGAAGCTGGCGTCCACTATGGAGCCGGCGATGCCCATGCAGGTGTTGCCCATGGAGAGATAGCTCTTGCCGCGCATGGTGGCGACGGCCTGGGCCGCACGGGCGAAACGGAGTATCTTCTCGGCGACGTCGGCCGGGATGCTGTTGTCGGCGAGGTCCTGCACGTCGTGCCCGTAGATGCCGAAGGCGGGGAGCCCTTTCTGGGCGTGCGCCGCGAGCACCGCCGCCAGATACACCGCCCCCGGGCGCTCGGTGCCGTTGAAGCCCCAGACCGCCTTGGGCCAGTGGGGGTTCATGTCCATGGTCTCGCTGCCGTAGCACCAGCAGGAGGTCACGGTGATGGTGGAGCCCACCCCCTCGCGCTCGAACGTCTCGGCGCAGGCGGCGCTTTCCGCCACACGGCCTATGGTGCCGTCGGCAATGACGCACTCCACCGGGGAGCCGTCGCCGTTACGGAGGTTCTTCGAGATAAGCTCCGCCACTGCTTTGGCGAGCGCCATGGTCTTTTCTTCAAGGTTTTCGCGAACGCCGCCCTGACGGCCGTCGATGGTAGGACGAATGCCTATTTTGGGATACTTCATATTATTTGGTTTTTTGAATTCGATACATTCTCCAGCCGTAGAGACTGATGATGATGAAACAGATCAGCGGCAGGCCGTACGACAGGTTCACCGCCGGATGCCCGGCCACCGTGCCCAGGTCGATGATCATTCCCTGGAGCGGGGGCATGATGGAGCCGCCCACGATGGCCATCACGAGGAAGGAGGCGCCGAGGGTGGTGTCCTGCGGGGCCACGTCTTCCAGGGCGATTCCGTAGATGGTGGGGAACATGAGGCTCATGAAGAAGCTGATGCCCACAAGGCAGAAGAGTCCCGCCTTGCCCACTATGCAGATGGCGCCAAGGGTGCAGATGGCGGCGCCGATGCCGAAGAGGCCCAGCATCTTGCGGGAGTTGAGATACTTCATGAGCATGGTGGAGATGAAGCGGCTGCAGAGGAAGAGCACCATTGCCACGATGTTGTAGGTCTGGGCCGTGGCCTTGTTGATGCCGAGGTTGTCGGCATACTGGATGATGAAGGTCCACACCATAATCTGCGCGGCCACGTAGAAGAGCTGGGTGAGCACGCCTTCGCGGTAGACGCGGTTGTGCCAGAGGTTGCTCAAAGTTTGCCTGGTCGTATGAGTGATGCCAGCCGCCTTCTGCTCTTCACTGCGGGTCTTGGGCATGCGAGCAAGGGCGATAACGACGAACACCGCCACTACCACGAGGCCTATGACCACGTAGGGGTTGCGGATAACGGCAAGGTCATGCACGCGGATGTCGGCCTTCTCGGCCTCGGAGAGAAGGGGGAAGATGATGCTTCCGGCGGCGTCGCGCCTGTCGGACCAGAGCTGGGGTAGGACGACGAAAGAGGCGATTGCCATGCCGCCAAGGGACCCCATGGGGTTGAAGGTCTGGGCCAGGTTCAGCCTGCGGGTGGATGTTTCCCTGCTGCCGAGCGAAAGAATGTAGGGGTTAGCCGTCGTCTCCAGGAAAGCCAGGCCGAAGGTGAGGATGTAGAGGCTGATGCAGAAGAAGGTGAAGCTCTGGCGCGCTGCCGCCGGGATGAAGAGGAAGGCGCCCGCGGCGTAGAGCCCGAGTCCCAACAGGATGGCGCTCTTATAGGAGTAACGGCGGATGAAGAGGGCTGCCGGGATGGCCATCGTGAAGTAGCCGCCGTAGAAGGCGAACTGGATGAGCGACGCCTTTGCAGCGGAGATTTCCATTACGGTCTGGAAGGCCGCCACCATAGGGTTGGTGATGTCGTTGGCGAAACCCCAGAGCGCGAAGAGGCTCGTGATTAAGACGAAGGGGAGGAGATATTTCCTCTCGACAAGAGGGGTGGCGGCGGGGGCAGGTTTCATTACAATTCAAAGGTAATATTTTTTCCGGGAATTATGCAAGGGGATATAAAAATGGCCGACGCAAAAGCATCGGCCAGGACTCATTATTTCTGAGTGTTTTTTCGAATATCCTTCATTGGGATTAGCGGGAGAACACATCCGGAGAGGGGAGTTCCTTTTAGGCTCTTGGAAAGAAAGCCCCTCAACGCACCGATGGCAACGCCAAACAAGGTATCCATGAGGATTGGTTGAGTAACATTGAAACCTTCCTCGCTAGCGTTTACTACGAAGGAGCCAAAGGGCTCAACAAGGAAGACGACACGGACAGCGTCTTCTGCAAGAAGGACCGTTGTGTCCGGAGAATAAACCGACACTTTGATCCGAACTTCAATCTGATTCTTTTCCTTATTCGGGCGAAGATGATGCGAAAGACGATACCGAACCGCAGAGATGTCCATATTCTCCAGGTTAGCATCGTAATTGAACGAATAATCATATTCGTCAATGCTGACAATTCCGTATTTTATTTCTTCCATATATCTAAGATGCAATTATTCTATTCTTCCTTGAATCCGGACGATAAAGCATTTCCAATGGATTCACTTCGTAGTTGTCCTGCATAGTGAAGACTCTAACTATTTTACCCTTTGACACTGTATAATTAAGAGACACCTCTTTAGCAAAGTAGGAGCGTCCCGGCTCGACATCGAGGAGATGCATGTGCAACTCCTCGCAGATGTCTGTCAGGCTGTCGATGGTGAAATTCCTGCCGCCCGAAAGGATGGCGGAAATTTCTGATTCAGACTTGCCTATGCGTTCGGCAAGCTGTTTTTGGGAGATTCCCTGGGCGCGAAGCTCTTCGTCGATTGCGATTGCAATCTCCATTCGCACCCTGGTGCGGGCCAAACTCTTTTCGTCGATTCTGGAAATGAATTCGGCAAGTGTGCCTTTCGCTTTCATATTAGTCGTCCCAATTGTTGATTATTATTTTACCGTTATTGCCTATTATAATATCTTTATCTATTATTTGCTGATTAATCTGATTTGCGTATTGAATCATCTGTTCCGCTTTAGCGTTTAGTGAGTCATCCTCCTGATAGGCACGCATATCTGGAGATTTATAGCCACCGGACCCCAGTATTACTGCGATTCTGCCTATCAACAAACAATAGACGCGCAGGTTGCCAACTCTTAACGCCGCCACGCCATCTCCCGGCTTTCCTTCATATGGCTTGAAGAATGTTTCCCGACAGCCAAAACGATGACCGGACTGGAACAGGATGTTGGTTATTTCTTTTAACTCTTCAGCATGCTCAGCTTTGTTCTCAGAATAGAAGTCTTCAAGGAGAGTGGTATCGCTACCATTGGGGCGTATGGTGTAAATATGCGCCATACTACCAGAAAACTCATCTATTTCCTCAATAACAAAGTCCATCGCCCTTTGATTTGGATGCAAAATTAAGCGAAAATTATGATATATCCAAATTTTCAAGAAGATTAATATCTTTGCAACGAAAAAGGGCAGATTCCCCTTTGGGAACCAGCCCTACTGTTGATTAATAATACCTTCTTAATAACATTATCCTCCGCTCCGTAAAGTACCGCGCTGTCACGCGGCACATTACTCCGCTCCCCGCGCACATCGTGCAGCCTGACGGCAGCACCATGTGCCTTTGCCTCCCACGAGGGCGGGCGCCCACTCTGCCTCACATACCCGCGCAATCTTGTGTACCAACTATTCGGTTTTCTTCCTTACCTCCATTACCAGTGCCCTTTCATTCATTCCAAAATTATTCTTTGTATAATTGTTCCTGTAAGAAAAAAGCATCTGATAACCCATATCATCTGTCATTCTATACAAGCAGTCAATAAATCCACAATCATTCACAGGAACACCGTTTACCAACTTGTACGTCAGATAACCAGAATTCATTAGTGGATTATACAGGATTTCATCTGGCTTAAGAAGGGCAGCTACCTGACTGGGATTCATATACGAGTCACCATGCCCTTCG
>JAFSVP010000209.1 GCA_017444905.1 Bacteroidales bacterium | reverse complement strand
GCCCACCAGGCTGTCGTTCGGAGTAACGCCGGCGTCGGAATGGAAGGCGAGGGCGCAGTCGAAGGGTATCCCCTTCTCTTTCTTCATCATCTTCACCCATGCCCCGCGGGTAGCGTAATCGCAGGTATAATCGTCGTCCCAGGCCCGCAGAGTACTGTCCACGCCGGCCCAGGGCATCCAGTACGATGCACCCTCGGCGTATGCGGGCATACCCGAAGTCCTGCCGCCCCTGCTTATCTTGCCCATTCCTCCTCCGAAACGTACTGCATCGGCAGTAACCGTCTCGCCGGCCTTGCCCTTGTTGTCAAGACTCACTTCGCAGCAGCTCCCGTCGAAAAGGAAGGTCCCCAGATACACCCAGGTACCGCCTCCCTTCGACTGGTCCACGAGGAACTCGGTGCTTCCTCCGAGATGCTTTACCGTATAACGGGCCGACTTGCAGCTCCCCGGCACGGTCTTGTAACTTACGTACACGGCATACTCCCCCCTTTCAGGAATATCCGGAGTCCATACGGCGGAAGACGAAGGGGTGACGCTGCAGCGCGCACGGCGGGCCGTCCCCATACGGAAGGGGTTATCAGTAACGGCATACTCTTTCAAAGCATCTGCAAAGCCCACACCGGCGTCTTCCCACAAGCCTGATTCAGAATAAGTTCCGCTTCTCCTGAGAAGCCCCGCACGCTCATCTTCAAAAGAAGAATCGTTGTCACAGACGCACTCATAGCGCTGTATATCTCTCTCACGGGGAGTCATCACATACGCCCCGGCATTCTCAAGCATAGGGATGAGATACTGCAGCACGAAGGCCTGCGTAAACATATCTTCCACGGTGCGGTGAAGCGTAGCCCTCTGCCATTTCCAGAGGTCCTGGTCTTCGTTGTAATAAAGGCCGTGACTCTGCCAGAGAGCTATGTGGCGCCCGCGCAGCCCCCTTCTGAAATTCAGCGAATGCGACCTCCTGACAAGTGGCAGATGCTGAACGGGATTCTTGGTGACTGCAAATTCCGGAGCCTTGCCTCCGGCGGTCATAATGGGCGTTGCAAGTTCTTCAAGTTCAAGGCCCAGAACGAAGCAGGATGCCATATCATAGCCTCGGAGAGCCTTCCCGGACTCGGTGCCGAACTCGCTGCGGAACCACGACACGTCTTCTTCGTGCCAGGGATAATCGGCAAGCTTCTTGTCGAAATAGAAGTCAAGCCTGCCTCCACGGAGGAAAACCTTCGTGAGATTCACCACTGACCGAACGTTGAACCGGCGGTTGCAGCGGGCCGTAAGAGTATCGCACACCTCGCTGAAGTCCGACGCCTTCGGCAATCCCTGCCCCTCTGCCGGCACGAAGGCGGCGAGGAAGGCAACGATAGCCAGAGCCTTATTCCTTTTCGCCACGGGACGATGAAAAATCAGGAGGAAAAACGAGATGATGGCTCCTGCCGCCAGACCGGCCGTATCAGCGTTGAAATCATCGATATCCGCCATCCTGCCAGGGATGAAACCCTGCACGAACTCGGTGAACCCGCCGAAAGCGCATCCGGCGGCAAAGGCCGCAACTATCGCAAGGATGGCCCGTACAGGCCCCTTGGAGCGGAGCTCGAAGCAACCGCAGCCAAGCGGGACAAAGGGCAGGAACATCAGGAAATGCACCACCTTGTCGGACTCGATGCCGAGCCAGGTTGCGGGCACGTTGGCAAGGCTTCCGAAATTCCAGAAACAGATGAAGCTCACGGCAGCAAGATAAACTGCCGAAAGGATGCGGAATATCGCCAGCCTTCCCATAATCAGAGCGACTGCATATCGTTGAGTTTCTTGTAATAACCGCCGAGGGCGAGAAGCTCCTCATGATGGCCCCGCTCCACGACGCGGCCCTCGTGCAGGACGATAATCTCGTCGGCGCCCTTCACCGTACTCAGGCGGTGAGCTATGGCGATGGTAGTGCGGTTGCTCATAAGCTTCTCAAGGGCGTCCTGGACTATGCGCTCCGACTCCGTGTCAAGCGAGGCGGTAGCCTCGTCAAGAATGAGGATGGGAGGGTTCTTGAGGATTGCGCGGGCAATGCTTATGC
>JAFSVP010000208.1 GCA_017444905.1 Bacteroidales bacterium | reverse complement strand
TCAAACAGATAACGGTGCTGAAGCACGGAAGGAGGGCTGTAAGCCTGTTCAAGTACGGACTGGACTACATCTTCCAGTGCCTTGTCAACCACACCAACCGCTACCGAATCGATGTCTTCAAATTTTTGTCATATACTTAGTTGCTCTATAATATGTTCTAGAGTAAGGAGAAGCTATAATGGTAAAGGAAAAATTTTCAAGTGGTGTTGCAAAATTCATCTCAGACAAACTATCTTGAAGTACTTCTGGTACAATCCCCTGTGCAGCTCTAGATGAACCTAGTATTATGGAAGGAGAAGAGTGATTAAGACGCTTATAAAATTCATCTGATAGTCCCTTGGCATCAATCCAGGTTAGAATGCCGATTATACCCACCAGTAAGAAAAAGGAAAAAAGAATGGAGTTTAAAACAAACTTTCTCATTTAATGGCATTTTTCTTACAATAAGGTAGCTGTTGTAATTATAGACCTCATACCCATACTGGGACGCTTATCGTTCTCCTGTTGTCAAGGCCATATTCAAGATTCCATACCACTGGCCCGGAGCTACGCCCCAAAAAAATGACCGCCAATTTCATACTACTCAGGAATCAAGTACTGATACTTGTCACAAAGCTTAACCACTAGCTTATTTAGAGGTCTGAAGATATAAAACCTGACCTTGTCTGCTACAATGCACAAAAACAAGGCTGCCGCAGCAATAATCAGCACCGGCAAGTGCCACGAACTGCAGCAATAATGAGCTGCAGGGTAGTACCACCCGCCAATGTAATTATTGTCCGTGATAAGATATGCCGCAAGCGCCGACGAAGCAAGCCAGTTTACTGCGACTGAATGGAAATTCATCCTGGCAAACGTACAGAACAGCCATATCGCCGAAAGCATTACCAGAGGATTGTTGTATCTGGTATTGTCGAAAAACACGCTGTCGGAGCCAAGACGGAAACCAGCAAAACAGAGGGCCGCAAGGAGGGCGCAGGTTATCAGGTATCTTACAAAATACGCCGCGGACGGCTTGTCAAGGCTGCAGTGGAGCTTTAGATACCTGCCTATGAAGTACAGCCAGATAAAATTGCATAGGCAATAACCGCTGGAATTGACATCGTTCCGCCACAGGAAGCCGAAGTACAGGTTAAAAACGGTCAGCAGCACGAGCACATAGCGAAAGCGGACTTTATCCAAAGAAGCTATTGCATAGTTAAGGACCGGTGAAATCAAAAGCAGATAGAAATACTCGCGTATGAACCACCAGCCCGGTGGGTTGCTGAACGGGAAAATGCCGTTGTAAATAATACTCCTGCCTAAATGCTGACCATCTACGAAAAGATGCAGGAAGTAAGCGGCAAGCCCGTAAAAACAACAAACTGAAAACAGGTTCCAGATGCTTTTGAATTTGAGCCTGATACTGAACCATCCTGATATCAACACGAAACAGTCAACCGCACAGGTAAAGAAAGACATCAGCAGGTTGGATAACAAATCCGCATCCGGATTATTCAGGCCGATATTCTTGTATCCGTGAACATAAACGTGCCCGGCAAGTATGAACAGCATACATACCAGCCGGAGAAGTTCGATTCCGCTGCTTCTGCTAGACCCTGAATTTTGCATCGATTAGCGGTATATACCCCCTGTCTTCCTTGAGGTTCACGCCTTTTTCAAAGAACGAGTTGTTGATGACCGACACCTTCGCTGCTCCGCCTATGGCATCGCACCAGTCATTCATGCCGGTAGTACCGAGCGAAATCTGGAATCCGAGGTTATATGTGTTGGGCCTCATGTTGAGATGAGGAATATCAAGCGAGAAGACGCCGTCGCGGATGGCCGAGAAGTCACACTTGCTCTCGTCAGACACCCACATCGTTACCGTTGTACCGTAGTTGTCGATAAGCTTTACCGCCACTATCATCTTCGAGAAATCCACCTCTCCCCTTGTCTCAAGGTGGAATTCGATTGTCAAAGGATCACCGGCAAAGGTATCTACGACAACCTCGCCGTCTTTGTTTTTAAGGACGATGTCAGTAACTCTTATTCTCCCGTTGCCTATACGGTCGGTGCGGTCGCGAAGTTTCTGAGTGTTTTCATCCTGATTGATGGAAAGATATTTTGACACGGCTTGTTCTGCCGTACCGGAGAACGACACCATACCGTTCTCAAGAACGATTCCGCTTTGGCAAAGGTTGCGGATAGAGGTCATATTGTGGCTCACGAAAAGTACCGTGCGGCCCTCCTGGGAGGATATCTCACGCATTTTTCCTATGGCCTTTTTCTGAAACTCGGCATCGCCGACAGCCAGAACTTCATCAACGACCATAATCTCCGGGTCGAGATGGGAGGCCACTGCAAAACCCAGTCTTACGCTCATTCCGCTGGAATAGCGCTTGGTAGGAGTGTCTATATATTTCTCAACGCCTGCGAACTGGATTATTTCATCCAGCTTCGAGGTAATTTCGCGGCGGGTCATGCCGAGGATGGCGCCGTTCATATAGACGTTCTCGCGGCCGGTGAGCTCTGGGTGGAAGCCGGTGCCCACCTCGAGGAGCGAGGCGATGCGGCCGCGCGCGCGAATCTGGCCCGTGGTGGGGCCTGTGACCTTGCTGAGGAGCTTGAGGAGGGTGCTCTTGCCTGCTCCGTTCTTGCCTATGATGCCGAGCACCTCGCCCTGCTCCACCTTGAAGTCGATGTCGCGCAGCGCCCACACGAAGTCGGAGGTGGCGGCGGCGGCGCGGTCGTTGGTCTCGCCCACCTTGAGATAGGGGTCTTCCTTGCCGAGGACGGACATCTGCCACCAGCGGCCGAGGTCGGCGCCGAGCGTGCGCGACGACACCACTCCGAGGCGGTACTGCTTGCTTATGTGTTCAAATTCAATTGCTGAGGGCATATTCCAGTGTTATTGCGGCCACCCGGCCGAGTGGGGTGGAGTATATTACAAATGTTCAAGCAACAAGCCAACCATCGATGCATCGCTTTGAAGTCGAAAAGTTGACTCCTATGCTGAAAACTTTCTTGTTCCCGGAAACATACTGACGGGAGTACCCGTTTGAGGCTATCTGTGATATGGCATCTGAGGCCGAGCCATCCCGCTTTATCTCAATCAGATAAACATAGTCCGAGGTTTCCGCTACAATATCGATGCGACCGTCTGAAGTGGGCTTTTCCGTTTGCACGGAAACATTTTCGCCGAGCAGTTGCAGGATAATATTCATAGCATATTGGAAGTCTTTCTCGGCATCGGCCTGAATCTGATAGTTCTGCCTTGCAAAAAAAGCCTCAAGTCTGGTCATAAAACCTCTTGGATTGCCATTGTTCAAGTCAACCGTCATTTGTCGGACAAGGAGATTCCCGTTGCCTTTGGCAGAGGTATAATAATTCAGGAGATAAGACAGGAAGCCACGCTTAACCTCCAGATTGGGGAAGCCCAGGGTATATATCCCATTCCGGGAATCGTAATCCTTAATCGTCAGATATCCGCTCTGATACAGAAGCGGTATCGGATTACGAAACGCCGTATCCAAATCCGACAACAGTGTAGAATCCGCCTGCTCGCGCCCCAGACAAGTCACGTCATATTCAGTTTCCCTCATTACTTCAGCAAGAAAAGAGGGTGTTCCCGTCTCAAACCAGTACTCTCCGAACTTACGTCCCTTAAGGGCGCAAAACAGACTGAACGGATTGTATACTCCGGGTGTATTCTCACAAAAATGATAGCCGTCGTACATCTTCGCCAGTCGGGAATAACAGGCATCCTCATCAATTCCCGCAGCAGAAGCAAGATCACGTATGCCATCCTGGAAACACGTCCGCAAATCCGACTCCGTGATTCCGCATATATCAGAATACTGGGGGTTCAGCGAGATATCTTCAAGATTGTTCAGACCGCTGAAGACGCTCATCTTACCAATCTTTGTAACACCGGTAAAAAATCCGAAGCGCACTGCGCCATCCTCTGTCTTCAACACACTGTAGAAGCCCTGCAACTGCCGGCGGATTGACTCCCGTAAAGCGTCATCCGTGAAATTGTCAACTATCGGCTTATCATACTCATCAACCAGAATCGCGACCTGTCTGCCGGTATTTCGATAGTACGCATCTATTACATCCTTAAAACGAAGGGAAACAGACGAGGCCGGATTGACAATTCTGCATTCCGACTCCCATATTCTCAACTGCCTGTCCAAAACCATTTCCACAGATTCCAGGGAAGTATAATTCTCACCACCCAGATCCAACCGCAGCACGGGATACGCAACCCACTCTTTCTCAAGGCCTTCAAGCTTCAACCCTAAGAACAAGTCCTTCTTTCCGCTCAGATAAGCCGCAAGTGTTGATACAAGCAGGCTCTTGCCAAAACGGCGCGGACGGCTCAGGAAATAATACTTTCCCGTAGTGACAAGTCGGTACAGGTGTTCCGTCTTGTCGACATAAACATATCCATCCCTGCGGAGGCTCTCGAAACTTTGGATTCCTATTGGATACAACATACTGGTGCTAAACTGTGTCCATGAAGCTCTTCTGCACCCGGTTGAAGATAAGTACTCCGACGAGGAGCACTACTACCGCAAAGCCGAGGCTGTAGCCCAGCCAGCCCCATCCCACGAACTCGCCGGCGCCGAGGGTTCCGTATTTGAAGGTCTCGATTATGGGGGTGACGGGGTTGAGGCACATAAGCGTCTTGAGGCTCATTCCGTAGAGGCTGCGGCCCGCCACCTGGCTGAGGGGATAGACTATAGGGGTGGCGTACATCCAGAGCGACACTATGAACGAGAAGAGCACCTGGAGGTCGCGGTATTTGGTGGTCATGCTGGAGGTGATGATGCCGAAGCCCAGCGCAAGGCCCGCAAGCAGCAGCACCAGGGCGGGGAAGAGCAGGGCGTAGAGGTTGGGAGCGCAGGTGACGTGGTCGCCGTGGGCCAAGACGAAGTAGATGTAAACCACCACGTACAGGGCCAGCTGGATGCCGAAGCGCACGAGGTTGCTCGTGACGTTGGCAAGCGGGATGATGAGCCGCGGGAAATAGACCTTGCCGAAGATACCGGCGTTGTCGACGAAGGTGTTGGCGGTCTTGCCGAGGCAGTCGGCGAAGTACTGCCACATACATACGCCTGCAAGGTAGAAGAGGGCCTCGGGCACGCCGTCGGTGGGGATGCCGGCTATGCCGCCGAACACCACCATATACATTATTACCGTCATCACGGGCTGGATGACGAACCATACGGGACCCAGGATG
Organism: Bacteroidales bacterium; assembly: GCA_017444905.1. Taxonomy (GTDB): domain Bacteria; phylum Bacteroidota; class Bacteroidia; order Bacteroidales; family UBA932; genus Cryptobacteroides. The sequence continues at coordinate 2,614 of JAFSVP010000208.1, read as the reverse complement.
GTCTGCTTGTATTGGGTTATGATGTTGCGCTTGACGAAGAGGAACCAGAGGTCGCGGTAGTCCCATATCTCTTTGAAGTTCACTGCAAAGAGACTGTTGCGCGGCTTGATGACGGTTGTCCACCCGCCTTCGGGTTGTTGTTTTTTCATCGGCTGTGCTTGCGTCTGAATATGATATTTGCCATTATGCCCCGGAAGTAGCGCCAGTCGGTGCGCCCCGGGTGGCGGAGGTACGATTCTATGTAGCGGCGCTCGGAGGCCTCGATTTCAGCGAGGTCGGTGGGCGTGACGCGGTCGTAGTAGTAGGGAGGCAGGAGTCCGGGCTTCACTTTGTCGCGCAGGGCCCTTGCCTCGGGGCTGTAGAGCTTGTAGTACTGGTCGGAGAGAGGGCGTACGCCCACCCACTTCATCCTGCCCCGCAGGACGTCGAACACCATCGGGAGCTCGTCGAGCCAGCGGCCCCTCATCAGCTTGCCCCAGAAGTTGATGCGGTAGTCGGAGGCGAACTTGCCTCCCTCGCGCAGGCCCTCGTTGCGGTACACGTAGTCCTGAAGGTACTCGGAGTACGAGAACATAGTGCGGAACTTGTGTACTGTTATCATTTCGCCTCCCTTGCCGTGGCGGCGCAGGCGTATGACCGGGCCGCAGGAAGGCTCGCGGTCGCGCAGCGGCGCCCTTTCCTTGGTGGCGAGCACGAAGAACTGGCCGTGGCGGAATTCTTCGTGCCTTATGGTGAAGCCGGCCCGCACTATGCGGCCGAGGATTTCAACCCTGCTGTAGGTGCGGTTGCCGCCGCCGGTGATGCCGAAGTAGATTTTGTGCGTAAGGCCGTCCATCTTGGGGAACATACGGTGCCAGATGTAGTGGAAGGCATACACGATACGGTTCAGGGGCCAGAAGTACTTGCTCAGTATCAACTGCTTCTTGAGGTTGGCGGTACGGGCGTGGACTGCCAGCCAGCCTCCCTCGGGGAGCTCGTCGGAGCACTGCTCCATCAGCTTGTTGACGCCCCGTATCCTGTTGAGCGGGGTGAGGATTACGAAGGCTTTCGGATGATACCTGCGGAATGCCGCTATGCGCTCGGGGTCGGTGGCGGTGGTGACTACCGTCGAGGGGTCGAAGCCGTTGCGGTGGGAGTCCAGCCACTCAAGGGCTTTCTCCGGCCCGTGGGCGTGCACCTGACCGACTATGGCGCGGACGTCGTCGTTGCCGATTTCGGCGAGGCGCATCTGTGCGACGTGTATTCCTTCGAACTCGTCGTAATGCTCAAGGTCCGGTGCCGCTACCCTTCCGTGCACCAGGCTTCAACTTTTTCAAGCAGGGAGGGGTGGATGTATGAGGTGGCTATCGCCGCCAGCCCCGATACAGTGACCACCAGCCTGCGGTCTTTCTTTATCCGGCGTATGTATCCTTCCGCTCCCTTGAAGGGGCCGTCTTTCACCCTCACCTTGTCACCCTGCTGCCAGCGGGTGGGGTCTTCTCCGAGGAACTCCAGGCCAGTATCTCCGGATGAGGTGATGATTCTGAAGATGTTCATCTCCTTTTCGGGGATGGCGGTGGGCTTGCGGGTCTCGCGGTCGGAGTACAGGTAAAAATACTGATACAGGTCGGAACGGAGCTTTTCAGCCTCCTTTTCGGCCGTGCGGATAAAAACGTATGACGGAATTATGGTCTGCGCATAGTATTCAACAGAGCGCGTGTCGAGCATCTGAAGCACCGCCGGCACACGGTTAAAGAACACTTTGATAGCATACCATTTCTGCTCTTCCATAGGTATAAGAAGTAATCCTCCAATAACTTGCAATAAGCGGAGGGTAAGGCGGAAGCCGGAATTTCACCTCCGGTCAGAGGATTCCCCTATCCAAGGGAATAGCCTGCAATCCACCTAAAATCTTTCAAATTTAGTGAAAAACTATGATTTTCGCAAACCCGGCCTGCGGAGACTGCAGGGTAATAAAGCAATAGTGTGACTGTCGGTCGTAAGACTTCGAGTCACCCTATTTTCAAATTATTATAACAGAACTAGTTCTGCTTGATTGCAGCCTGGGCGGCGGCAAGGCGCGCCACGGGGACGCGGAACGGCGAGCAACTCACGTAGTCGACGCCGATGCGGTTGAAGAAGTGAATCGAGTCGGGATCGCCGCCGTGCTCGCCGCAGACGCCGCACTTGAGGTCGGGACGCTTGCTGCGGCCACCCTGGATACCGATTTCGACAAGCTTGCCCACGGCCTTGACGTCGATGGTCTGGAACGGGTCGCCGTCGAGAATCTTGTTGCCGAGATAGTCGCCCATAAAGGTACCTACGTCGTCGCGGCTGAAGCCGAAGGTCATCTGGGTAAGGTCGTTGGTACCGAAGCTGAAGAACTCCGCGGTGCGTGCCATACGGTCGGCCGTAAGAGCTGCACGGGGGATTTCAATCATAGTACCGAACTTAAAGTCAAGAAGTTCGCCGGTAGCGGCCTCGACCTCGGCCTTGATTTTCACGCAGATAGCCTTCTGGAAGCGGAGCTCGCGCTCGCTCACGGTAACGGGAATCATAATCTCGGGGAGGGGGTGGCAGCCCTCCTTCTGGAGCTCGGCCTGGGCGGTGAAGATGGCCCTGTACTGAGTCTCGG
>JAFSVP010000207.1 GCA_017444905.1 Bacteroidales bacterium | reverse complement strand
CCTCCGGTTACGTTCACGAGCACGTTCCTTGCCGTGGTGAGGTCGTAGTCGTTGAGCAGCGGCGACTCGAAGGCTTCTTTCACGGCCTTCTGGATGCGGTCTTTGCCACTACCCTCGCCGTAACCCATAAGGGCCATTCCGCTGTCTTTCATCATGGCGGAAACGTCCTCGAAATCAACGTTGATATAGCCTCTCTTCTTCACTATCTCCACTATGCCCTTCACGGCGGTGGCAAGCACTTCGTCGGACTTCGGGAAGGCTTCGTGGGTGAGCTGGGCTCCGTAGTGCTTGTAGAGCTTCTCGTTGTTGATAATCAGCAGCGAATCCACGTTCTTCTCGAGCTCCTGCACGCCGTCGATGGCCCTCGTCATCGCCCTGTCGCCCTCGTTCTCGAAGGGCAGGGTTACTACCGCCACGGTGAGGATGCCCTTTTCCTTCGCCATCTTGGCGATTACGGGAGCCGCTCCCGTGCCGGTGCCTCCGCCCATTCCGGCGGTGATGAAAAGCATCTTGGTGTAGGTGTCGAGAACCTTCTTCTCTATCTCGGCCTGGCTGTCGAGGGCGGCGTTCCTTCCCTTGATGGGATTGGTGCCGGCGCCTAGGCCTGCCCCCATCTGTATTTTCACGGGCACCGGACTCTCTTCCAGCGCCTGCGAATCGGTGTTGCACACTACGAAACTGCAACCCACGATGCCGCTGCGGAACATATAGGAAACGGCATTGCATCCGCCTCCTCCCACGCCTATTACCTTTATCATCCGGTCAGTCGAGCCCCAGTCGTTGGGAGTGGTCTCGTTCAGGTCTATATGAAAATCTGAAATCATAAATCAGTGCTTTCGGGTATGTTTCTAATTCTCGTTCTCGCCCATTCCGTCGTACAGGCTTCCGATGCTGTCGTTCAGCACTTTCCCGATGCCTTTTTTCCAGATGGCGATAATGCTGGACTTGGTGGTTCGGGGCGGTCTGACGCCGGAGCCTCCTGTTCTGCCGCCGCGTCCGGTTTTCGAGCCTCCGGTCGGCCTCACGACATCTATCTGGTCGTCACCGAACAGCCTTCCGTTTGACCCGATGCCGCCTCCTTCGTCAGAGCCTGATGCATCGTTCGTTGGTTCAGGCTTCGCGGGGGTGGTGGCAGCTGTAGTTGCGGGGGAGTTCTCAGTAGTGGCCGAGGGGGCGTTCTCAGTAGTTGTTGAAGGAGTCTCTTCCTCAGACAGGCTGTCGGCGCTCGTACAGTTGAGGTGACTGTCGGCGGCGCAGGCGAGTATCATTCCCACCGAGGCCGCAGCCGACGGGTTGTAAACTCCGGCGCAGCCTTCTGCATTGAAGCGCCTCCCGACAGGAATGCCCTTGCGGACGTTGTAGCCCGATTCGGCCTTGATGAGCCCGGCGAAATTGGGCATGTCGGCGCAGCCTCCGGTAAGCACGAGGCCGCAGCGCAGCCTTTCTGCAAAGCCGCTCTCCTGAATCAGATACAGTATGGCTCTTACTATCTCGCGGCTGCGGGCGGTGATGATTTCAGAAAGATATTTTACGCTCAGGTTCTCATAAGTGCCGTTCTCCTCGTCGTTGATTTGGAGTATCTTGTCGCCCATATTCTGGAGCTTGTCGGGCAGGCAGGCGCCGAAGCCCAGCTTGATATTCTCGGCAAGCCTCTCGTCGAAGGCGCACTCCAACTTTATGTCGGAAGTTATGTTCTTGCCTCCGAAGGGGATGGAAGCGTAGAAGCGGAGCATCCCGCCCAGCCAGATGGAGATGGAACTCACTCCGGCCCCTACCTCCAGCAGCCCCACGCCGTTGGCCTTCTCGGCGTCTTTGAGCACGGCGTCTCCAGTAGTAACGGGCAGGAAGAGGCAGTTTGCGATGCTGATGCCGGCGCTGTTGAACATGGGGTCGAGGTTGCTCACGGGCTTGCGCAGGCCTGCGAACACTTTGTAGTGGGCTTTCAGCGTGGTGCTCTCGACTCCTATTATATCTTCCTCGTTCCCGTCGAAATCGTCTGCCGAGAACGACTGGGGCACGGCTCCGTAAAGCATCTCGCGCTCGGGGTCGTCGAGGGGATAAGTGTCGAGGGCTATGCTCTTGATAGCCCTGATATCCTCTTCGCCTATGCTTCTGGGGCGGTCGGCCTTGGGGAGCTCACCGTCAGCCGTGAACTGCGCCACATAGTGGCGGGGATAGCCCGTCACTACCTGCGAGATGCGTATCTGCAGCTCGTTTTCGGCCTCGTCCACCGCCTCCCGAAGGACTGCGGCGGCCTTTTTCGGGTTGAATACCCGGCTGTAGCGGATACCGGCTGAAGGCCGTTCCCTGTAATATAGAATCTGGATATTGTCACCCGTAACTTTCGCTACGCAGAGCGCAAGCTTGGACGACCCCAGGTCCACGGTGGCTATATATCTTTCCTGCATATTATTTGTTTGTTGTATTTCAGGTTTACGCTGGCGTATCCTGGCTTGTTCGGTTTTATATGGCTGTAGTACAATTCAATACGCTCGAATTTCGATGCCGTGCCTTCAGGCCTTCCGATGATGAAGAGCTCTTTGCCCCCGTCGGGAGCGCAGAGAACTATGTCTCCGCCGGTAGCGACCAGTATCTTTGCGTCCGAGTCCTTCCAGCGGGGAAGGGCTTCCATATATCTTGTAATCGCAAGTACTCCCTGCGACCATTCCTGCCAGCTTTCCGAGGTCTCGGAAGGTATGTCGCCTTCTATCAGGGGCACTTCGGCCGTGTAAGAGGGGTGCAGCGGGAAGATGAAACCGTCTTCATCCATGTAGAACCCCTTGTCGGCGCGCTTGAAGCGCAGCGCCGGCATCCTCTGGCTGACGCTTACGTGCAGCACGCCGTCGCAGGTGGTCCAGGCCTCGCTGCCCACGACCACCGGCTTGCTCTCAAGCAGGCTCTCGATGCGGCCCAGGTCGATGCTGTCAAGCCTTGCGCCTATGCAGGGGCCGTACTTGTCGTCGAGGAATGAGCGGACCTGGTCTTCGGTCACGAACTCGCAGGGTCCGGGAAGCTCCACTTCCACCCTGTCGCACAGGAGCTTGTGCCGCTCCAGCCGCGATGCCGTGAACAGCACTACGGTCAGGACCAGCATCACTGCCGTGCCAATCCAGGATATGATATGTCTTGCGCGTTCCGTCATTGCCTTGCCTTCAGCATTTCGGTTATCGGTCCTATGAAACGGTCGATGTCGCCCGCTCCGAAAGTGACCAGCACGTCAAGGCTCTCGCCGGCAAGCGTTTCCATCAGGCTACTGCGGGGGCAGAGCATTTTCTCGGGAGCGGTCACGTCTTTGAAAATCAACTGGGAGTCGACACCTTCGATGGGCTCCTCGCGCGCGGGATAGATATCCAGCAGAATCAGCTTGTCAAGGCCGCTCAGGGCCTTGGCGAAGCCGGGTGCGAAGTCGCGGGTGCGGGTGTAGAGGTGGGGCTGGAATACCCCCGTAATGCGGCGCCCGGGGAACATTCCGCGTATGGAGGCTATGGCGCTCTCCAGCTCGGCGGGATGATGGGCGTAATCGTCTATGTAAACGGGGCCTCCGGGGATGTTCACGTGCTCGTCGAGCCTGCGCTGTACGCCCTTGAAGCTGCCTATGGCCCTGCGCACCTTCTGCCCGTCGACGCCGAGGCACAGGCACACTGCGGCCGCGGCCACGCTGTTTTCGATATTCACCTTACCGAGAGCGCCCGGCCTTATGTCCTCCAGCACTCCGCCGGGGTAGGCGAGGCCGAAACTGTAGTGGCCGTCTTCGAGCAGCTTAATGCCGGTGGCGTGGAAGTCGGCCCTCTCGTCGTCGAGGTGATATGTGTAGATGCGAGCTCCCGTATCGGACTCGCTTACCGGCAGCCCGAGCTTCAGTATCAGCGTCTCCTTCACGAGGGCTGCGAATTCGCGGAAAGCGTCCTGCACGTGCGCGAGGTCGCCGTATATGTCGAGATGGTCCGCGTCCATCGCGGTGATTACGGCTATCGTGGGCCTCAGCTGCAGGAACGAGCGGTCGAACTCGTCGGCCTCGGCCACTACCGTGGGCTTGCGGCTCATCAGCAGGTTGGTGCCGTAGTTCTTGGAGATGCCTCCGAGGAAGGCCGAGCAGCCCTCTCCCGAATCGGTGAGTATGTGGGCTATGAGAGTGGAGGTCGTGGTCTTGCCGTGGGTGCCGGCTACGGCCGCGCAGGCCTGGTCGGCGGTAATCTCGCCCAGGGCCATCGAGCGCTTCACCAGCTTGTAGCCGTTGTCCCTTACGAACCTGAATTCCTCAAGGCTTTCGGGTATGGCGGGAGTGTATATTACGAGCGTGTGCTCCTTGTCGGCGGGGATGCGGCTGCAGTCGTCTTCGAAGTGCACGTCTATGCCCTCGGCCTGGAGCTGCCCCGTGAGCTGCGAGGGCGTGCGGTCGTAGCCGCTCACCTCAAGTCCGCGGAACTTGTACCAGCGCGCTATGGCGCTCATTCCTATGCCGCCTATTCCGAGGAAGTATACGTATTTGTATTTCAAGTTTTTCATTTTCCAAGTACTTTGTAAATCTCGTCTGCTATCGCCTGTGCCGCGTCGGGCAGCGCCATCTCGGAAGCATTGGCTTCGAGCGCGGCGATGCGGGCGCTGTCGTGTACGAGCCCTATCGCCTCCGGCATCAGGCGCTCCGAGGCTTCGGCATCCTTCACCATCAGGGCGGCGCCCCTCTTTACGAGAGCCATCGCGTTGTGAGTCTGGTGGTCTTCCGCGACGTTGGGCGAAGGGACGAACACCGCCGCCTTTCCCACGGCGCAGATTTCCGATACCGACGAGGCTCCGCTGCGGCTTATCACGACGTCGGCCATAGCGTAGGCAAGGTCCATTCGGGAGATGAAGTCGCAGTGTTTCACCTCCTTGCATGGATGGGCCTCCATAAAGGAGTCAACGCCTGCCTTGTAGTACTTGCCGCACTGCCAAAGGACTTCGATGTCTTCGCCTCCGGGCCTGCCGGCTTCAATCCAGCCCTGCACGGCCCTGTTCAGGGTCCCGCTTCCAAGACTGCCTCCTATTATAAGGATATGCCTCTTTTCGGGCGAGAAGCCGTAGAACTCAATGCCTTCGAGTTTCCGGGCCGCGGTCTGCGGGCGCATCTCGGGGCGTATGGGGTTGCCTGTCATCACGATTCTGTCGGCAGGGAAGAAGCGCTCCATCCCTTCGTAGGCGACGCAAATCCGCTTTACCCTGGGGCCGAGCATCTTGTTGGTCAGGCCTGCGAATCCGTTCTGCTCCTGGATGAGAGTGGGGACTTTTTTCATGACGGCAGCCGCAAGCAGGGGAGCGCTGGCGTAACCGCCTACGCCCACCGCTATGTCGGGCTTGAATTCCTTGATGATGGAGGCCGCCTTCGTCACGCTTGCAAGTACCTTGAAGGGCAGCAGGAGGTTGCGCAGTATGTTGCCGGGAGTAAGCCTGCGCTGCAGGCCGGCCACCGGAAGCCCTACGATGCGGAAGCCCTCGCGGGGCACCTTTTCCATCTCCATGCGGCCCTCCGCGCCCACGAAGAGAATCTCGGTCGAGGGGTTGAGCTCAACCAGCTTGCGGGCTATCGACACGGCCGGGAAAATATGCCCTCCGGTGCCGCCTCCGCTTATTATCACACGCAGTTTATTGTATTCCATCTTCGTCTGAATTCTCAAATTCGTCAAGTTCCTCAAGTCCTGCCTTCACATTGTCATTACTCTCCATGAGCTGCTGGGCCTCGCGCTCTATGCGCTTCTGCGCTATGCGGCTGAACGACAGTATGATGCCGAAGGCGAGGCTGAAGCACAGGAAGGCGCTGTTGCCGTGGCTTATAAGCGGCAGCGTCTGGCCCGTCATCGGTGCCATGTCGGCGTTCACGAGCATATGCAGGAAGGCCTGTCCGGTAATCAGCAGGCACAGGCCCGCAACGGCGAGCTTCGCAAAAAGGTCCCTTCCGCAGTTGCGCGCTATTATCGACCCTCTCGCCATCAGCGATACGTACAGGATTATTACCGCCAGCGCGCCCAGAAGCCCGTATTCCTCCACTATGAAGCTGTACATGAAGTCTTCGGAGTAGTCGGGCACCACGTAGCGCTGGGTGCTCTGTCCGGGGCCCTTGCCGAGGATTCCGCCCTGTTTTATGGCTATGCGGGCGCTGTACTGCTGCCTTATCTTGTCGATGGCGTCGTAGAACTCCTGTGAGCCGGCGGGAGCGGCGTCGGCCTTCATCTCGTAGTATTTCTCGTTTTGCTGGAAACGCGACTTCAGCGTGTCGAGCCTTCCGCCGTTGGTGATGAGCAGGGTGCCGCCGCCGACAACGGCCGCCGCCATGGTGGTGAGGAACAGTTCCTTGAAATTAGCTCCGCCCAGCAGCATTACTATGAAGAGCAGCGCTCCTAGGAGTATTGCGGCGGAGTTGCTTCCCAATGCCGTAAGTCCGCAGACAATCAGGTAAGGAGCGTATATGTTGAGTATCTTCTTGCCCGACAGGGTGCCGGGGCCCTTGAGCTTGCCTCGCTTGAGGGCGTCCATGGCCCAGGCCGTGTACATTACCATTGCGACCTTCACCACCTCGTAAACGTGAATCTGGAGCCTCCCCAGCTGGAGAATGCGCCTTGCTCCGTTGATTTCGACTGACTTGATGAAGGTGGTGTCGACCTTCGCCACCAGGGGGAGCAGCAGCGCCAGGGAAATGAAGAAGCCCCATTTCGATACCCTGCGAAAAAATTCGAGCTTGCGTATGTTGTAGCAAATCAGAATCAGGGCGATGCCTCCGGCCACCACGAAGAGCTGGTTGCGAACGAGGTCGAGCCTAGTCTGGCTGCCCCGCAGCAGCCTTGAAGTGGAAGAGAATATGCAGACGATGGATATGAGGATGAGCATCAGCGATATTATCCATACCACCTTGTCACCCTCGATACGGTCGAAGAAATTCCAGACTGTGCGTTTCTTTTCCTGCATATTCCCGAAAAATGTCTTTTAAACAGCTTTTTACAGATGCCTTACAGCCATCTTGAACTGTTTGCCGCGGTCTTCGTAATTCTTGAAGAGGTCGAAGCTGGCGCAGCAGGGGCTGAGCAGCACGACGTCGCCGGCCCTGGCTATCCTTGCGGAGGTCTTCACCGCCTCTTCGGCTGAAAGGGTGTCGATGATGCGGTCGGGCCCGACTATGCCTTCGAAAGCCGCGTGAATCTTTGAGTTGTCGACGCCGAGGCACACGATGGCGCGCACTTTCTCGCGCACGAGCTCCTCCAGCACGCTGTAGTCGTTGCCCTGGTCGGTTCCGCCCACTATCCACACGACGGGCCTCGTCTGGCACTCGAGCGCATACCACGCCGAATCGACGTTGGTTGCCTTGGAGTCGTTGATATACATTACGTCCCTGATGCTCATCACCGGCTCGAGCCTGTGCTCTATGGGCGAGAAGCTCTTGAGCGAGTTGCGGATGACCTCGTCGCCAATGCCCGACACCTTTGCAGCCAGTGCTGCGGCCATCGAATTGTAGATATTATGGCGTCCGCCGAGGGCGAGGTCCTCGAGGAAAATCTCGCTCTCGCTGCGCTGGTAGCGCATCACGATGCGGTTGCCGTCGAGGTAGGCGCCTTCGTCCACCTTCTTCTCCTGCGAGTAGGGGAGCATCTTGGCCTGGAGCACGATTTTGCTGAGGTGCTCGATGGTGATGGCGTCGTCGGAGTCGAAGATG
>JAFSVP010000206.1 GCA_017444905.1 Bacteroidales bacterium | reverse complement strand
CGGACGGCTACTTGAAGATTTCTTCGTAGCCGGGAATCGCTTTGCCGGAACCCTGCCTGAGGCCGCGGATCTTATTGTCCATCGAAATGAAGCGACCGTCGCCGGCGATGCGTATGTATGCCTCGCTGACGTTGACCTTGGTCTCGGGAGTGGTGATGGTGCCGGTGAAGGCGTAGTCGCGGTATGCGATTTCGTCCCAGCGGGGCTCCAGAGCCTTGTCGAGGCTGTCGAGGGCGGCGATGTGGCGGTGGTCGGCGGCAATCATCTTCTTTCTCTGGTTGGCGGCGGCGTTGTGCTTGTCGCGAATGAATTCGGCAAGGTGCTTCTCGTTGGCCGCAAGCCTTGCATTCAGCAGGCCCTTGCGGTATTCGAGCTCCTTCTTGATGGTGGTGGAGTCGATGCACACAGATTTGATGTCGAGAACGGCTTCTTTACCGTAGCGCTCCTGGAGAACTGTTTCAACTATAGTCTTCTGGGCCTTGCTTCCGTTGCAGGAAACGAAGAGTGCAGACGCTGCGAGCGTGACTGCTGCGATGCCGGCGATGCGGCTGATTATTCTTTTCATGGCGGCAAAGTTAAATTTTTTTTTGCAAAAAAGAATTTTATCCTTACATTGCGTTCGGTTTAAGGCACAAAGCGAGAGTTTTTGATGGGTTATACCTATAATATCTCCTGGTCGAACAACAATCAGAACCAGCAGAATCAGAATAATAATCTGGTTCCGTTTTGGTGTGCCCTTTCCGGCAGTCATTCCGACACGCTTTAAGGAACGAATTTTTTTAATAATAGTCAAAGGCTGATTCTTTCGAGTCAGCCTTTTTTTGTGTTAAAACTTATGAAAAAGATTGAGGCAATTATCAGGAAAACACATTTCAACGATGTGAAGGACGCCCTCTTCGAGGCGGACATCAACTGGTTTTCTTATTCCGAGGTGAAAGCCATCGGCCAGGACCGTGAAGACAGAATCTATCGCGGGGTGATGTACAGTACCGACATTATTTCGCGTATCGAACTCACCATCGTGTGCCGCGACCAGTTCGTACAGCCCGCCATAGACGCCATAATGGGCGCGGCGCGCACCGGTGAAATCGGAGACGGAAGGATATTCGTGAGCCCGGTTGAGGATACCTGGTCCATCCGTACGGGCGAACACGGCGAAACAGCTTACGAATCATAATACTATGTGTGGAATAGTTGGTATTTTCAACAGTACTCTCGCGGAGCGGGAGACGAGGCGCAAAGCTCTCCTGATGTCGTCGAGAATCCGTCACCGCGGGCCCGACTGGAGCGGGGTTTACAGCTCGGCGCACTGTACGCTGGCCCACGAACGGCTTGCGATAGTGGACCCGTTTTCCGGCAGCCAGCCCCTTTATTCATCTGACGGCAGGCAGGTGCTCGCGGTTAACGGAGAGATTTATAACCATCAGGAAATAAGGGCGCATTTCCGCGGAAGCTATGATTTCAAGACGGGCTCCGACTGTGAGGTAATCCTTGCCCTGTATCGCGAAAAGGGCGCTGACTTTCTCGAAGACCTGAGCGGAATATTCGCCTTCGCCCTTTACGACGAGGCCCTCGACCACTTCATCATCGCCCGCGACCCCATCGGCGTCATCCCCCTGTATATAGGTTATGACGACGACGGCACCGTGTACGTGGCAAGCGAGCTCAAGGCTCTGGAGGGTATGTGCCAAAGGTTCGAGCCCTTCCTCCCCGGACATTACCTCGACAGCATGGAAGGCCTTGAGATGAAGCGCTGGTACAAGCGCGACTGGTCCGATTACGACGCAGTGTGCAACGGCCCCTCCGACCCAGCCCTTGTGCGGTATGCGCTCGACGCTGCGGTGAAGCGGCAGATGATGAGCGACGTGCCCTACGGGGTGCTTCTCTCAGGCGGGCTTGACAGCTCCGTAATATCCTCGATAGTCGCAAGATACTCGGCCAGGCGCATCGAAACCGGCGACAGGGCCGACGCCTGGTGGCCCCGCCTGCATTCGTTCGCGGTGGGTATAAAGGGCGCTCCCGACCTCGGCAAGGCGCGTGCGGCGGCAGAAGCTCTCGGGACGGTTCACCACGAAGTGAACTATACCGTGCAGGAGGGTCTGGACGCCCTGCGTGATGTCATATATCATATTGAAACCTATGACGTCACGACCGTCCGAGCGAGCACCCCGATGTTCCTGCTGGCCCGCTTCATACGCAGTATGGGCATAAAGATGGTGCTGAGCGGGGAGGGCTCCGACGAGATTTTCGGCGGGTATCTCTATTTCCACAAGGCCCCTTCCGCCCGGGCCTTCCACGAGGAGACGGTTCGCAAGCTCTCCACGCTTCATCTCTATGACTGCCTCAGGGCGAACAAGTCTCTGGCTGCCTGGGGAATAGAAGGCAGGGTGCCCTTCCTCGACAAGGAGTTCCTGGACGTGGCGATGCGGCTGGACCCCGCCTGCAAGATGTGCCCCGGAAAGACCGTGGAGAAAAGCATACTCAGGGAGGCTTTCACAGGGAGCCTGCCCGACGAAATCCTCTGGCGCCAGAAGGAGCAGTTCAGCGACGGCGTGGGCTATTCCTGGATAGACAGCCTCAAGGCCATGGCGGAAGAGACGGTGAGCGATGCGCAGATGGCGGCGGCAGCCGAACGCTTCCCGATACACACTCCCATGAACAAGGAGGAATACTGGTACCGCTCGATTTTCAGCGAGTTGTTCCCCAGCGACAGCGCCGCCCTAAGCGTTCCGAGCGTACCGAGCGTCGCATGCAGTTCGGCGGCGGCGCTTGCCTGGGACCCGTCGTTCAGCGGAAAAAATGAGCCCAGCGGACGTGCGGTCAGCGACATACATTTAGGATAATTATATTATATTTGTTTCATTGTTGTTAGTTATGAGTAAGTTAAGATTTGACATGGTGCAGGATGCCTTCAAGAAGAAGGCCGTCACCGTGAAGCTTCCTTCTGCGAAGACCTCCGACTTTTTCGGCGAACTGGTGTTCAACCGCGAAAAAATGCGCAAGTATCTGGATGCCGACACTTTCCGCAAAATCACCGACTGCATCGACAACGGCGCTCCCCTCGAACGTCCCACCGCCGACAAGGTGGCGGAAGGTATGAAGACCTGGGCGATGGAGCACGGTGCAACCCACATCACGCACTGGTTCCAGCCTCTTACCGACGGCACTGCCGAAAAGCACGACTCCCTTATGGACTACGACGGCAAGGGCGGAATGATCGAGAGCTTCGATGGCCGCTCCCTCGTACAGCAGGAGCCCGACGCATCCTCGTTCCCCAACGGCGGAATCCGCGCCACTTTCGAAGCCCGCGGCTACACTGCCTGGGACCCCACTTCCCCCGTTTTCATCCAGAATGATACCCTGTGCATCCCCACGGTGTTCATCGCCTACACGGGAGAGGCACTCGACTACAAGACTCCGCTGAAGAAGTCACTCAAGGCCGTGAGCGACGCTGCCGTCCCCATCTGCCAGCTCTTCGACAAGAACGTGAAGAGGGTGTATTCGTACCTCGGATGGGAGCAGGAGTACTTCCTCGTAGATGAGGACCTCTATGCGGCCAGACCCGACCTTATGCTTACCGGACGCACCCTTATGGGGCACGCCTCTTCGAAGAACCAGCAGCTCGACGACCACTACTTCGGG
>JAFSVP010000205.1 GCA_017444905.1 Bacteroidales bacterium | reverse complement strand
TTATACGCTTGAGTGCCATTATTCCTCTTCTTTAGCAGACTTTTCCTGAGGCTCTTCGAGCAGGTCCATGAACTCTATGGTGCTGCTCTCCATCTGGAACACCACGTTCGAGACCTTGGAACTCAGGTAGTTGTATCCGAAGTAGGCGATGATGCCCACGATGAGTCCGCCCACTGTGGTGATCATTGCGGTGTAGATGCCGCTCGAAAGCAGGGTGATGTTGATATTGTTGCCGGCCTGGGCCATGTTGAAGAAGGCCTGGACCATACCGATGACGGTGCCGAGGAAGCCTATCATGGGGGCGCCGCCGGCTATCATCGCAAGGTAGGGGAGACCCTTCTCGAGCCTTGCCACCTCCACGTTGCCGACGTTCTCGACGGCGGTCTGTATGTCGCTGAGGGGCTTGTGGATACGGGCTATGCCGCTCTCCACCATCCTCGCCACGGGCGTGTCGAACTTGCTGCACAGGGTCTGCGCTGATTTAATCTTGCCGTCGTGGATGTAGTCGCGGATATCCATCATGAAATCTTTGTCGATGCGCGACGCCTGGCGTATCATCCACCACTTTTTGCCGAATATGAATATGGCGATGACGGAGAGGATGAGCAGCACGACCATGAGCCAGCCGCCTTTTGTGGCCATCTCGATGAGCGAGTAGCTCATCTCCTGCTGGACCTGAAGTAATGAAAGGGTCATATCGAATAGTTTGTTAAGAACTACAAATATAGAAATAATCTTCGATTATATCAGCTCGATGCTGTCTTTTGAAATCCATCCGCGGCGCCCGTCGGAAAGCTCGGCGTTGTACCAGCCGCCCACTTCTTCTATGAGCCTGAGTTCGGTGCCGGAATGCAGGACGAAAAGACTTACGCCGCTGCCAGGCGAGCTCTTTACCTCCGTAACGGGGGCCGTCACGACGGCACTGCCGGTATCGAGAGCCTCGGCTTTCTGCCTGAAAGCAAAGCAGATACAGAACACCATCAGCAGTAGTCCCGCTATTGCGCTGAAGAATCCCGCTCTGCGGGCGGCGCTCCCTTTCCCCAGGAGGAACAGGAGCAGCATCGCAAGCGACAGGGCCAGCAGCGCTACGGACGCCCAGGCCCAGGCATCGGAAGGAAGGAGGTAGCAGAGCTTCCGCATCCATACCGAGAGGAAGAACTCCGGCAGCGTCTCGATGCGGTCCTGCACCTGAGTACGGGCGAATTCGAGGTTGTATCGGGCGTCTTCGAAGGAAGGGTCGAACTTCAGGGCCCGCCTGTAGTAGAGCACGGCGCGGGCTATGTCGCCGTCTTTGAAGAAGGCGTCGCCTATGTTGCAGAGCAGGCTCCCGCTGACCATCCCTCCGGCCTCGATTGCCTTCCAGGCTGCGGCGGCATCGCTCCAGCGGCCTTCAGTATAGGCCTGTGTGCCTTCGCTCCAGAGGGCTTGAGTATCAGGGGTTTGAGCGTCGGATATGTGCAGGTCTGCGGCCTGCATGTCGGCAGCTTCCGCTACTGGAGCGCCACTAGCCTGTATGTCAGCGTCTTTCATATCTTCTGCCCTGGCTGTGGAACTTGTCGCCGCCTGCAGGCTCAATGTCAGAAGAAGCGCCAGCAAGGCTGCAGTGCCTGCCCCGGGGGCTTTGGAAGACTTCTTTTTCATCGATGATTCTATGCTTGAGATAACTTCCACCGCTCCTTCGAAATGCTCGTTCATGGCCTCGTGCCCGGCTGAAGGGGCGTAGCGGGCGAACTCGCAGGCGTCGATGAGCCCGGTGAAGCGCTCCGCGTCGGCTTCGCTTACGCCGGCCTCCGTGAGGGCGGAACAGATATTATCCTTGCTGAGTCCGGCCGCCGGCAGGCCCAGCTTGTTGCCTGCAAAGTCGAGGAGAGTCTTGTGCAATTCCTCGTAGAATGCGGTGTAAAGGTCCTTTTTGAGGAATTCCGAGGCCTGCGAAAGGCGCCTGCGTGCCATCTTTGCGGCTGCCCGGCGCCGGCTTCCGGCTACGTCGGCCTTCGAGGCCGCGCGCTTTCGGACTGCCAGATAAATGACTGCGGCCACGGGCAGCAACGAGAGCATCAGCGCCCACCACGCGGGGCTTCCGGCAAAGAAAGCGCCGGCCCCGGTCCCGCGAAGGCGGGGCATACGGGTGGAAATGAAGCGTATGTCGCTTCCGAGGTCGCGTACGTCCTTGCGGGCCGGAGCCTGTACGAGCGTGCCGCCTCCTTCACCGGCTGCAGGCGCGGATTCGTTGCCTCGGCTCACCTTCAGCGGGAGAGGCCCGCTCGTGAGGGTGACATAACGGCCTGCCTTCACGTCGTAGTAGCTGTACTCGACGGGCCCGATTTCAAAGTCTCCGGGGCTGCGGGGTATGAAGGGATATTCGAAAGTGCGGCTCCCCGACGCTTCGGAAGTTTTAATGTCGTAAACTTCAAAATCCGGAGGGAAATTCAGCTTCGGAGCCTCCAGGAGCTGCAGGTTGCCGCTGCCGGAGATGGTGATGCGGAGCGACGCCGCGTCGTGCGTGCGCAGCGAGTCGCGGGTAAGGGCGGCGCTCATCTTGAACGAACCCACTCCGCCGCCGAAGGAGGCGGGAGCGCCGGCCGGTACCTTCGATACCTGAACCTTCACCGGGGCGGTGGAAACGCGCTTGCGTATGGTCTGGTAGTCGTCCTGGAAGAAGCTGTCGAATATGCTTCCGGTGGAATTCCGGCGCGTGCGGACATTCACGAGGCACACGAGTTCGGCGGGCTCTATCGTAATCTCGCCGGCCTGCTGGGGGACGAGATTCCACGCCCTGAGGACTGCCGCGTTGTAAATCTTGTCGCCTATGGTCTCGCGGTGGAACTCTATGTTCGAGGGACTCTGGGTCTCCTGGCTCCAGAAGCCGTTGAACTGCGGGAAGCGGGCGTCTTCGAAGCCTGCGATATTCACCCTCTGGTAGAGCTTGAGAGTGGCGCTGACCGTCTCGCCCACTATTGCGCTGCGCTTGCTCAGAATCAGACGCAGGAAAATGTCCTCGCCGCCGGGAGTGTCGCGCCCCGCCGTGCTTCCGCCTCCGCCCTGTGAGGCTCCGGCATTATCTTCCGCTTCGTTGCGGTCTGCTGCCGGGGAGCTCCCGTTAGCCACGACCTGTATGCTTACGGTCCTTGAGCTGATGGTCTCGCCCTTCACGGTGGCAGTTGCCGCCGCAAGCTTGAACGAACCCGCGGCGCGCGGCATCAGGATATAGGTGTAGGTCGTCTGCGAGCTCTTGGAAATTTTTCCGTTGATGATGGAAGTCGAGCTCGACGAGCCCTTCTGCGGCCCCCACACGAGCTGGAAATCCTCACCTGGCGACCACTGGAAGTCGCTCGGCTTGTGCTCGCCTTCTATCACGAAAGTTACGCTGAACTGCTCGTCCGCCGCCACTATGTTCTGCACGTTGACCTTGATGGAGGTCTGTGCGAAAACTTGCAGCGCCGCGAGCAGTAATGCGAAGAACGTGGCTGAGAGTCTCTTCATATAGCTACCAATTCTTTTCTTTCTGCCTGGATTTCAGCCTCTCGGCTTCCTCCCGCTTCACTTTGTCCTGGGTTTCCTTTTCCTTGGCCTGTATGGCGTTCAACATCTGCCTGGCCTGCTGGGGAGAAATCTGCTGCTCCCGCTCCTCCTGCTGTTGCTGGTCCTGTTTGTCTTGTTGCCGGTCTTTCTGTTGATCCTGCTGTTGCTGGTCTTGCTGATTCTGTTGGTCCTGCTGATTCTGCTGGTCCTGCTGATTCTGCTGGTCCTGGTTTTGGTCCTGCTGCTGGTTTTGCTGATTCTGCTGGTTCTCCAGCATCTTCTTGGCGTAGATATAGTTTTCCTTGGCGTCGAGGTCGCCGGGGTTGAGGAGCAGCGACTCGCGGAAGGCCTTCACCGCCGCGGCGTAATCCTTGCGCGCAAGCGCTACGTCTCCGGCATTGTAGTGATAATCAGCTGCGTGCGGAGTCTGCGGGGCAAATTTATCTATCTTTTCCAGAGCCTTGCCGGCGCCTTCGTAATCCTCCTGGCGGTATAGGCTGGAAGCAAGGTTGTAGGAGCCCGCCACCGAGAGCGAATCCTTTACCAGGGCCCTGCGGTAGTCGATTTCGGCCTCCTTGTAATTGTCTTTTGAAAACTTGCGGTTGCCGGCCCTTACCTCGCTCCTGTCGGCCTGTGCAAGGGCGCAGGTCCAGAGCCCTGGCAGTGCCGTCAGCGCAAGGTATGCGGCTATGCGGATAATCATTCTCATATCAGAACAAGCTCTTTTTGTGACGCCTCTCGCCAATCAGCATCTCGATGGCGAGCAGGGCGAGGGCGGCTGCCAGAAAGTACATGAACTGCTCGTCGAAGTCTTCGAATACCACTGAGTTGTACTTCTCGGCCTCCATCTTCTTGATGTCGTCGATGATGGGGTTCAGGCCGAACTCCTCGTTGCCGGCGTGAACGTAGGCTCCGCCGCCCTCGGAGGCGATTTTGCGTAGCGTCCCCTCGTCGAGCCGCGTCACCACGATTTCGCCTTCGGAGTCTTTGAGCAGCTCTCCGTTCACGGGGATGGGCTGGCCGCGCAGCGAGCCTACGCCTATGGTGTAAACCTTTATGCCGGTGGATGCCACCTCCCTTGCGGCTTCCACGGCGTCGTCTTCGTGGTTCTCGCCGTCGGTAATCACTATGATGGCCCTGCTCTTCTCGCTCTGGGCGCTGAAACTCTTTGCTGCAGTGTAGATTGCGTCACCTATGGCCGTGCCCTGCACGGGGACTGACCCCGTGCCTATGCTCCCGAGGAAGAGCTTGGCCGACACGTAGTCGGTGGTGATGGGCAGCTGTACGAAGGAGGTGCCCGCGAATATCACGAGCCCGATTCTGTCGCCCTGCAGCTTGTCCACCACGCGTGAGATGGCAAGTTTGGCCCTGTCGAGGCGCGAGGGCGAGTAATCCTCGGCGAGCATCGAGTTCGACACGTCGAGGCAAATCATAATCTCAGCACCCTTTGTTTCGTGCTCCTTGAGGCGCGCTCCCATCTGCGGACGGGCGGCCCCGAGCACGAGGCACATGAATGCAAGGTCGAAAAGGATGATGCGCACCCAGCCCTTGGCTCCCGACCAAGAGGGCATAAGCTTCCTTACGAGAGTCTCGTCGCCGAATGCGCGTATGCGCCTGCGCCTGAAGGCCCTGAGGATTCCGTAAACCACCGGAATCACGGGCACTGCGAGGAGCAGCCACAGATAAAGAGGTGAAGCGAAGTACAGCATTACGGCATCCTCCTGATTAACAGTCGTACAAGCATTTCCAGAATCAGCGCCGCGAGCGCCGCGAGGGCGTAGTTCATGAACAGCTCCTTGTAAACAGGGAAGCTGTCGATGGTGGTGCGGGCCTTCTCCATACGGTTGATTTCGGAATAGATTTCCGAGAGTTTGGTGTTGTCGGTAGCCCTGAAGTAGCGACCGCCTGTGGCGGAGGCTATCTGTTTGAGAAGGTCTTCGTCAATTTCTACCTGCATCTGCCTCAGTTCCGTGCCCCAGGGCGTCATTACGGGGTAGGGCGCCATTCCGTTGGCACCCACTCCTATGGTGTAGGTGCGTATGCCGTAGGTTGCGGCTATTTCGGCAGCCGTGGCAGGGGAAATCTCGCCGGAGTTGTTCACGCCGTCGGTAAGAAGTATCACGACCCGGCTCTTGGCGTCGGAGTCCATCATCCTCGCTACGGCGGTGGCGAGTCCGTTGCCTATGGCGGTGCCGTCCTCGATGAGCCCGGTCTGGACCTCCTTCATCAGGTTGATGAGGGTTGCGCGGTCGGTGGTGAGAGGGCACTGGGTGTAGCTCTCGCCGGCGAATACCACTATGCCGATGCGGTCGGAGGGTCTCTGGGCTATGAATTCAATGGCAATGTCCTTGGCCGCGCTGATGCGGTCGGGGTTGAAGTCGCGGGCCAGCATACTGGTAGAGACGTCCATCGCCAGCACTATGTCTATGCCCTCGGTGTCGATTTTCTCGATTTCGCTGCTCGAACGCGGTCGCGCTATGGCTATGACCATCATCACGAGCGCAAAGATGCGAAGGGCGAACGGGACGTGCCTCAGCACTGCCAGGGGCGAAGTGCCGCCTTCAAGCCAGGGCTCGGCGGAAGAAACCCTCAGGTGCGGCCTGCGGCCCCTGAGCTCCATCCACAGATAGTGGGCGGTGAGCAACACGGGCACGGCTAGCAGCCACAGCAGTTTTGGATATTCGAAGAACATCAGGCTTTAGCCGCGGCCTCCTCTCCGCCTTCATCGTCCTCCTCACCGGAAGTCTGCGGTATCGTGGAAGTTACGAAGCTCACCGCAAGCGGCAGCGCCTTGGCGTTGTCTTCGTCGGAAGCGGTGAACTTGGCGAATTTCACGAAGTCGGCCCGCTCGAAGAGCTCCTTCAGCGACACGTACATTTCGGGGGTGATTTCACGGTTGCCCTTGATGGCGTCGAAAAGCTCGGCCGTGGTCATCTCGGGCGCGTCCACGCTGAAACGCTCGTCGATATAGGCTTTCAGCGTGTCTGTGATGCCGGAATAGAAGCCCTTCTGCTTTTCGGGCGCCCAGAACTTCTCGGAGCGGTACTTCTCGAGCTCCCTCAGGGCCGTGATATACGCGGGTTCCTTCGGCTTCCCGTCGTCGCGGCGGCGGGAGGCGGCCCTGCGGAGCAGCCACAGGGACAGGGCCGCGAGAGCGGCCGCGCCCAGCGCTCCTCCCGCCCACGGCAGCACCTCGGCAAAGGTCACCGGGTAGCTGATCTGCTCCTTCAGGTCGTGGGGGACGAAACTCGCCGTATCAACGGGCATCGATTTTACATCCATCTGCAGGCCCTTGAAAATCAGCGTATCCATCTTTCCGTCGCGTGCGAGCACCACCGGAATGTCGGGGAGCTCGTAGATTCCTTCCTCGAAGGGAGCCAGAGTGATGGAAGCCTCCAGGTCGAAAGGCCTCTGAAGGACCTTCGCCGCGGCTTTTGCGTTGCGCGAATGCACCTTCCTGCCGTTGGAAACGGTGTCGAGTTTCCACTCTCCTATAATAGTAAGGGTGTCGTTCGAGGCCTTGGCAAAGTCGGGAAGGGCGAGCCCCGTACCCTCTTTCAGCCCTTCCAGCTTCACTCCGTAGTGCAGCTGGTCGGCCACGAGCACGGAATCGCGCTTCTCGAGCGGCCTCAGGAAAGCGTCTCCAGAGGGCGCAATCTCAAACGCGGCGGCTATAGTCAACAGGACTAAACAATTCATCTGTAACAACTTCTAAGACATCTTCCTGGCCCTGAAAAGTGCTGTCAGGGCTACCACGTAGTCGCGGTCGGTAGAAATGTCGGTGTGGTCGATGCGGTATTTGTTGAAGAGCTTCTCCTCTTTTTCCGAAAGCGAGGCGAACCAGCGCGCGTAAGCCCTGCGGGTGGAGGCGGAGTCGGTGTTTATCCAGGCGCCGCGCCCGCTCTCGGCATCTTTTACGTGCACCAATCCTACCGGGACGAGGGCCTCCTCGCGCGGGTCGTGTACCTTTATCACTTTGATGTCGTGCCTTCCGGCAGCCACCTTCAGTGCGTCTTCGTAGCGGGGCGAGCCGTTGCCGTCGGTGTCGAGCAAGTCGCTCAGCAGGAAGGCCGTGCACTTCTTTTTCAGCGCCCCGGCAAGGAAACTCAGGGCTCCTCCGATGTTGGTGCCGTCCGACGAGGGCCGGAGTTCCAGCATCTCCCTGATGATGTGCAGCAGGTGGCTGCGGCCCTTCTTCGGGGGGATGAACTTTTCGATGCGGTCGCTGAAGAAGAGGGCCCCTACCTTGTCGTTGTTGAGGATGGCGCTGAAACTCAGCACGGCGGCTATCTCTGCGATGCGTTCGCGCTTGGTCTGCCCGGCGGTTCCGAAAAGCCCCGAGCGGCTCACGTCCACGAGCAGCACCACCGTCAGCTCGCGCTCCTCCTCATATACTTTCACGTACGGCGAGCGCAGGCGCGCCGTGACGTTCCAGTCCATCGCGCGCACGTCGTCCCCCCACTGGTACTCCCGCACC
>JAFSVP010000204.1 GCA_017444905.1 Bacteroidales bacterium | reverse complement strand
TACCACAAGAATATATTCAGGGGAGGGGAATGGCTCTCGCTGGGCTTCAACGGCAACTTCCAGTGGAAGCCGGGCACCAGCACCAGGGCCAACGAATTCGGAGTCAGCGCAGGCCTGAGCTTCCCGCGCTTCCTCGGGCTACCTTACCGCTTTTTCAAGGGACAGATTATACCCCGCACCGACATACAGCTCTCGCTCAACTACCAGGACCGCCCCGAATTCGAGCGCTGGATAAGCAGCGGTTCCTTCGGCTATACCCGCAATTCAGGGCACTTCCTGTACCAGATTTACCCACTCCGGGCCACCGTTGTCAGAGTCAGCCGGATGAGCGAACAATTCCTCGAGGTGCTGCTCAAGAACCGCTACCTCTGGGACAGCTTCTACGACCACATCGACGCCGGCGTCGGCGCCACCTTCTACTGGACTACGGACGCAAGCCTGCTGCCCCGCGACTCCTTCCATTACACGAGGGTGCAGACAGACTTTTCAGGGAATCTCATCTCCCTCTTCAACCCCTTGCTGCCCAAGGATTTGGTTGGCGACCCGCTGCTCTTCGGACTGCCTTATTCCAGATATGTGAGGGTAGCCGTCGACAGGGGGCGTACCATACGCTTCCGCGACGAAAGTTCGCTGGCGCTGCGCCTGTCGGCAGGAGCCGGCTATGCACTCGGAAGCCAGCTTTCGATGCCCTTCGAGAAGCAGTTCTTCGTAGGCGGAGCAAGCAGTATGCGCGGATGGCAGTCAAGGGCCCTGGGGCCGGGCGACTCCCAGATAGTGGATTACTTCACCATACCCAGCCAGACGGGAGACTACAAACTGGAGGTCGGGGCCGAATACCGCCGCAAATTCTTCTGGAAGTTCGAGGCTGCCGTTTTTGCAGAAGCCGGCAACGTGTGGTCCTACGAGAAATACAGCAACTGGCTTTCCACCATTGCCGCCGACTGGGGAGTGGGCCTGAGGCTCAACCTCGACTTCATACTCCTGCGCCTCGACTGGGGCATAAAGCTCTACGAGCCGTCAAGAGATGAAGGCTCCCGCTGGCTCACTCCGGCGCAGTGGGTGCAGTCAGGAGGCTCGGCCCTGCATTTCGGTATTGGTTATCCGTTCTAGACTTCTTCGCTTGATATGAACAAATCCTTTATATATCAGATACTTCCACGCATTTGGAGAGACGGAAAGCTAAACAGCATCGACGACGCTTTCCTTAGCTATCTCCGCTCGTTCGGGCTTGACTATGTTTGGTTTACCGGCATCCCGAGGCACGCCACAGGGGAGCCCTTCGTAAAAGGCAATCCGGGCTCGCCCTATGCCGTTTGCGACTGGTACGACGTCAACCCGTACCTGGCCTCCGACCCTGAGAAAAGGATGGAAGAATTCGACGCCCTCGTACGCCGTACGCACGAAGCCGGGCTGAAATGCATCATAGACTGCATTCCCAATCACGTGGCCTGCAACTACGAAGGCAGGCTGAAAGTTCACCCCTGGTGCGACGGCGACTGGACCGACACCCGCAAGCTCGACTGGAGCGACCCGGCTACGGCCTCCGAATTAATCAGGATACTCCGATTCTGGGCCGACAGGGGAGTGGACGGATTCCGCTGCGATATGGTGGAGCTCGTCCCGGCTGAAATGCTTGCCGGAGTGATAGCTGCCGTAAAGCGCACCCATCCGGGGCTCATTTTCATTGCCGAGGCATATGAGCGCGGCAACTACCGGCACCTCGCCATGGAAACGGGCTTCGACCTGCTCTACGACAAGTCGGGCGAGTACGACATACTCCGCGGCATTCTTGACGGCAGACGGAGCGCCCGCGAGCTCAGCTGGAACTGGCAGTTCCTCGGCGACCTGCAGCCGCGTATGCTGAATTTCCTTGAGAATCACGACGAGCAGCGGCTCTGTTCCGACGCTTTCGCCGGAAGTCCTGACAGGACCTGGGCGGCGCTCGCCTTCGCGATGCTCTTCAATCCGGCGTCTTTCCTTCTTTATGCCGGGCAGGAAGCAGGAGAGAGAGCATCTGAAAGCAGCGACGGACGCACCTCCATCTTCAATTTCTGCAAACCGGAGAGCCTGGAGTGGCTCAGCTTCTTCGTACAGGAAGCCGGGGCTGTATCTTCAGGGAGCGGCAGGCGCAGAAAGGCTGCCTCCGGAAAGAGCCCGGATGGAGCCGCAAGCCCTGAAGCAGAAGTTATTGAACGCTACCGCAAGCTCATTGCTCTGGCCCGCGAGCCCTTGTTTTCCGAGGGTGGATGGTGGGACCTCTGCTACTGCAACGGGCCGGCCGACGGGTTCGACTCCGACCGCCACTTTGTTTTCGCCCGCTTCAGGAGCGGAGAAGTGAAGCTGGTTTTCTGCAATTTTTCTCCCGCTGCCGCTTCCGCCTGCATAAGGATACCCTCCGAACTTGCAGAGGCCGCCGGCCGCGAGCTGCCTCCTGCCGTCAGCGTATCCGTACCCGCTTATGATTATTCCATAGTTAATCTATAATTATGCAAAAGACTATAACCATTATCGGAGCCGGTATGATGGGCTCCGCCCTGGCTTTCCCGGCCGCCGAGAACGGCAACGAGGTGCGCCTCGTAGGCACTCATCTTGACAGGGATATCATCCGCAACTGCCTTAAATGCGGAAAACATCCCAAGTTCGACCTCCCTTTCCCGAACGGGGTGAAGTATTATCAGATTGAGGATTGGAAAGAGGCTGCAAAGGGAGCGGACTTCATTATCGGAGGCGTGAGTTCATTCGGAGTGGACTGGTTCCTCGATACTGTCCTTTCAGAGCTCGACCCGTCGGTGCCGGTGC
>JAFSVP010000203.1 GCA_017444905.1 Bacteroidales bacterium | reverse complement strand
GCCTGAAAATCACCAACGCCAACAGCCCCGTCGAGTTCAGCCTCGCCGTACGCTGGACCTTCATGGATTTCGTGCTGAACCCCAATTACACTTTTGCCGGCGAGAACGGGTCATACCTCCCCGTGCCGGTAAAGATGCTTAACCCCGACTACACCACCACAAAGTCCAAGATTCACGGCAGCTACGTCGGCGTCCCCTTCCGCATCGCCTGCAAGGCCGGCAGCTTCAAGTTCTTCGCCGGCATCAGCGCCGAATACCTTGTTGAAGGCTATGCCAAATTCCGCAGCCCCGCAGAGCGCAGGATGATGCCCAACCTCTTCAACCGCTTCCGTTCCGCCGCCGAAGCCGGCGTATGCTTCAAGGGCCTCGGAGTCTACGCCTCCTACGGCATCACTCCCCTCTTCCCCGACAGCCTCAGCGACGCCCGCACCCTCACCTTCGGCCTCGTGCTCGGAATGTAAAGAGTCGGCTGATTACTTTACAAGAGCTTTTTTCTGTTCACTACTTTGTGGTCCACAACTTTGTGGGCCACAATTTTGTGTACTGAGCGACAACTCTTCAGAACTGAAGCTGGACTCCGGGGCAGAAGCAGCCGGAGAGAGGGTCGATAACGGGAGCGAAAGCCACTTCCACGCCGCTCGAGTGGCGTTTTTCACGGATTCCGAGCCAGCGTTTCACGGGCTCGCGCAGCCACACTCCGGCACGGGCGCAGAGCATGCCTATCCCTGCTCCGGCAAGGACGTCGGTAAACCAGTGCCTGTCGCCCCAAAGCCTGGCCGCACCCACGTACGACGAACAGACATAAGCGGCCGCTCCCCAGCCCGTACCGTACTCGTAGCGCATAAGCTCGGCTCCGGTAAAAGCAAGAGATGCGTGGCCCGACGGGAAGGAGAGAGAGCCGCCGTCGGGGCGAGGGGCGGCGCATATATACTTAAGAGAGCGGGACACGGCAAAGCACAGGGCGTGCGCGATGACCGACTCCACCAGCCTGTCGGTAAAAGAGTTACGCGACTTCACGCCCACTACTCCGAGGCCAAGATGCATTGCGGAAGGCAGGTACTGCACGTACGAGTCCACGTCAACGTACCGGGGCAGCGGAAGTGCCGACACCATTGAGCGCACTCCCCCGTCTAGCGGCTCATGCACGGCGAGCCTGAGGCCTGCCGAGACGATAGTCAGCGAGGCCGGAACAATTACGGCCGAGGCCGGGAGGGAATCATCCGTGGGTGCGGCCTCGGAAGCAATAGCTTTGTCCGAAGCGAGCTCTGCAGAGGCGAATGCAACAGGCCCGGTATCCGACTGTATAGTTTCAGCAGGAGCGGCTTGAGCAGACACAAAACTCTCGCAGGCAGCCCTCACGGGGAAGGCACACAGCGAGAGTATCAGCGCCATAAAGGCCGTCGCGAAGCGCATCGGAAGCTATCTTGTAAAGAATGCCGGAAAAGCTTCTCAGTCTATATTCCTGGGGCCGCGCTCACGGCGGTCGCCTTCAATGCGGCGGACCTCCATCTTGCCATCCTGAAGTTCGGCATAGGCACGCCTGGCGTTCAGGATATCGATTCCAGTGAATATGGCAGCCCTCATTGAATGAGGGTCGGCGAGGTCGCGCCCTGCCATCTCATAGGCCGTACCGTGATCGGGAGAAGTGCGGACTACGGGAAGACCGGCGGTATAGTTCACACCGTCTTCGAAAGACAGGGCCTTGAAGGGGCCGAGTCCCTGGTCGTGGTACATCGCCAGTGTGGCGTCGAAGCGCTCGTAATGTCCGAGGCCGAAGAATCCGTCAGGCGAATAAGGGCCGAATGCGAGCAGGCCTTCCTCGGTGGCTTTAGCTATTGCGGGGATTATGATATCCTGCTCCTCGGTGCCCAGGAGGCCTCCGTCGCCGCTGTGAGGATTGAGGCTCAGCACCGCGATGCGAGGATGGTCGATGCAGAAATCCTCCTTCAGCGACTGAGTCATCAGCCTGAGCTTGCTCAGAATCTTCTGTTCCGAAATCGAGGCCGGGACTTCTTTCAGGGGGATGTGCCCGGTCACTACGCCGAGACGCAGCCTGTGGCTGGTCATCAGCATCGTAACGTCATCGACGCCGAACTGCTTCTGCAGGTATTCCGTATGGCCGGGGAAGCCGAAGCCCTGGCCCGACATACCCTTCTTGTTGATAGGGCCGGTCACGAGCACGTCAATAAGGCCTGCCTTGATATCGTCAACAGCCCTTGCCAAAGCCGTGATAGCCGCCTTGGCCGAATCGGGGGTAGCCTGGCCGGGCTCCGCGAACACGTTGTCGGGAAGGCAGTTGAGTATATTGATATGCTTGGGTCTGGCGTTCGAGGCCGAAGTTATCACGTTGGTTTCCATCTGCTCGATTTCGGGGATGGTCTTGCGGTAGAAACCGAAGAGTTTTGAGGAGCCGTACACCACGGGAGTAAAAAACTCCATTATGCGAGGGTCCGAAAGGGCCTTGATTATAACTTCGTAGCCTATACCGTTGGAATCACCCTGGGTGATGCCTACTATTGGTTTTGAATTACCCATATTCCTTTATAATAATTTTTCTTCCTGACTGTAACCTTCATCCGGCGGAAGGCCGGGGCGTGAATAAGCCTCCACGGCAAGGGCGTCGCAGCGCTCGTTGCCCGGGTGGCCGGCGTGACCCTTAATCCAGTGAAAACCGAGGCTGAAACGCTGCGCGACCGCGTCGAAACGCGCCCACAGGTCGTGATTCTTCTTGCGCTTCCACCCTTGAGTAATCGTATTCACCACATACTGCGAATCGCTCCATACCTCGACCCTGGCGCCCTCCCACTTTATGGCTTCCAGCCCCATTATTACGGCCATCAGCTCCATACGGTTGTTGGTGGTAAGGGCAAATCCGCCGCTCATCTCCTTGCGCAGGGTACCGCATTCGAGCACGGCGCCCCAGCCTCCGGGGCCGGGGTTGCCGCTGGACGCACCGTCTGTGTAAAGAGTGATTGCCTGCCTTCCCGCCATTGTCTAGAACATCTTGTCTTCTTCGTTGAAGAGCTGGCGGTCGTGCAACTTAATCACTTTTCCGTACTTCGACAGGGCTTCCACCGTTATCTGCTTGGGGTCTCCCACTATGCCTATCACTACGGGGCGGCCCTTGATGCGAGTATTGTAGTACGAAAGGATGTCGTCGAAACTGAGATTCTCTATAAGAGGGACGTCGGTCTCGGCAGGGTCGGCGGAGTAGCCCTCCAGTTTCCAGCGTGCCACGCTCATTCCGAGTTCGCGCACGTCGGGCTGCTCGGTAAAGGCGCTCTGCAGGAGATAGTCGCGGATGTTGTCGATAGTCCCGGGCCTCTCGGGCATATCGCCAAGCAGGCTGAGATACAGGTCTATGGCTCCGAGGGCCTTGTCGTTCTGAGTGCCCACGTATCCCGAGAACCACGACTTGCCGCCGGGAAGCCTTAGAGTAGAGACGCCTCCTGTAGCCGTGTAGGCCATTGCGTTCTTCTCGCGTATCTCCTGCATTATCAAGCCGTTGAACCCACCTCCTATATAGCTGTTGAAAGCCTTGCGGCTGACATTCTCGGAAGGATTGTCGTCACCGGCATTTATGTAGAAGTATATCTGGCTCTGGGATGCTTCGGTGGAAGGGAGGAAGAAAACAGTGTTCTCGGTGTACTCCTTCATCGGGCGCACTATGGGAGAATCGCTCTTGGTTTCGCCTTCGACGAGCGGCAGCGAAGTGCTAAGGATATCGTAAGCGTTATCGAAAGACATCGAGCCGGTATAGAAAATGTCGGCGGCGTACTTGGAGGCGTTCACCATATTGCCGGTAAGCTCGCTGATGGTCATATCGTAAACGTCGCGGTCGGAGACCTCCTTCCTGTAGTACGACTCGTCGCCGTAGCAGATGTACTCGCGAAGCGCGCTTCCCAGGGTGTTCACGTCCTGCCGGCGCATATAACGGCTGCTGATTTCCATACCCTTGACGTTGTCGAGCTGTTTGTCGTCGAGCGCAGGCATCATAAGCGTGCGGGTGAGAAGGATGCAGGCGTCGCGAAGCGAGCTCTCGTGCCCAGTCAGGTACACATAGAGGTAATCGCGGTCTGCCGCAACCCGGAGAGTAGTGCCCAGCATAGCGTACTGACGCTTGAGCTGGGGAGCCTCGAGGGTGGCGAGTATGCCGGCGTTGTTCATAAGCTCGGCGGCGTAGCGCAGCTTGGGGAAATTCCTGCAGTTTGCCCCGTAGCGGAGCACGAGCGTGAAAATGTCGTTGTCGGGCGAGCAGGTGTAATAGAGCTTCGAATAATCGTTTATCTGCTTCTCCTCGACCTTGCTCCAGTCGGCGTACTTGCGTTCGATGGGCAGCACGTGCATCTGCTTGAAATTCTGCGCATAGGCGGAGCTTACGCCGGCGGGGGGCGTAATCGGTTCGAAGTCGGGCTTCTTAATGCTCTGCTGATGCGAAGGCTTGCCTATCTCGTTGTAAACCACAATGAAATTATCGTCCAGATAGGTTTTTGCCACTCGGGAAATGTCTTCGGGCGTCACTGCCTTCAACTTTGCGTGGAAGTCGAGGAAGTTCTGCATATCCTCCTCGCCTATGAAGATGCTGCGTATGTAGGATGCCACGGCTTCGGGCGTCTCCACTGCAAGGTCGAAGTCGCGGCTCATAGCCGACTTCACCGACTCCAGCACGGAAAGGTCGATATCGCCTCCGGCAAGCTGCTTCACTGCCTTGGTCACCATCTTCTCGACATTGCGGCTGGAATCGTAGCGGCGCTGGTTGTTGTCGTAGAACGGGACGGCATACACGAGATTGCGTCCTATTCCGCGGAAAGAGATTCCGGAGGCCTGTGCGCCCATAAGATAACCTGCCACCACCTGGCGGTCGAGGAGGCCGGTCTGGTTATCGTTGCTGAGGAGCGACATGCAGAGCTGCAGCGGGAGCTCGTCGGGATGCCCCTGGGGCACACCCTTGTAACACATAGCGACGGAGGGCATGCTGGAGCAGCGCGAAGTATAGTGCATCCTGCCGCTGATGGGCGTGGGATTCATTGCCGGGCGTTCGGGGGTGGTGCCGGCAGGGAGCCTGCCGAAGGTGGCGTTCACCATACGCAGAGCCGTGCGGGTGTCGATGTTTCCGCAAAGAATCACCGCCATATTGGAAGGTACGTACCAGTCGGAGTAGAACTTTATGAGCCGGCTCAGGCGCGGGTTCTTCAGGTGCTCGGCCTCGCCTATCACGTCGCGGGCGTAGGGTGTACCGGCGAAAATCTTTTCCATCAGGAAGCGGCTCGCCTGATAGTCGCGGCGGTCGGCGTAGAGGTTGTACTCCTCGTACACCGTTTCAAGCTCCATCTGGAAGCCCCTGAACACAGGGTTCACGAAGCGCTCGCAGGCAAGCATAAGCCATTTGGAGAGCTGATTCGCGGGGAACTTGTTGTAATAGACGGTGTAGTCGTAGCTGGTGCCGGCGTTGAGCGAAGTGCCTCCTATGCTTTCAATGAGGTTGGAGTACTCGTTGTAGGCTCCATACTGCGCGGCCTCGACGGTGAGGGCGTTGATTTCCTTTGAAACTGCGTCTTTCGAAGCCTGATCGGGAGCGTCGGCCATACGGTCGTAGGCCTCGATAATCTTCTCATACACGGGCTTTTCCTTCTCCCAGTCGAGAGCGCCTATGGTGGTCGTACCCTTGAACATCACGTGCTCGAGATAATGGGCCAGACCGGTGTACTGCGCCGGGTCGTTGACCGAGCCCGTGCGCACCGCAACCTCACCGTAAACTGCCGGCTGTGAAGGGTCCTCCCACACGAAGACCGAAAGGCCGTTGGGCAGGACGAACGACTTGAGCCCCTGTGCTCCGAGAGCGAAGGAAGCAAGTATTAAAATGACTGAAATAAATAATCTCTTCATACCTTATCTTTGATTGAGTCGTATTCATAGCCCCTTGAAAGGGCGTAGCGTATGAGCTTGAGGCGGGCCTGAGGGTCGCCTTCGAGGCTGCGGCGCCTGGCCTCCAGCAATTTAAGGAGCTTTTCTTCGGCCTTGGGATTGTTGGCCAAGTCCAGAGCCGCATCTATCGCCTCCCGGCCTATCCCCTTGGCGCACAGGGCCCTTCGTATCTTCACCGGGCCCCATCCGGCAAGCGACGCCTTGTCGCGAGCGAAGGCGCCGGCGTAGCGCGACTCGTCCACGAAGCCCTCCTCCACAAGGGCGGAGAGCACTTCTTCGGCACGAGCCGAATCTCCATCGAGCGCAGTCAGAGCCTTCGGGCGCAGTTCCGACAGGCAGCATTCCCTGCCGGAGCAGCGTTTCGAAAGGGAGTTGAAAACTTTCTTCTGGGCTTCGTCCATAAGGCTACAGGTATCAGAAGTCAAATCCGAACGAAACATAAATTCCAAGGTCCTGCTTGAGATTATTGAAGCGGTTCGACCAGGTACCCGTAAGGCGGAGGGGCCCCATAAAGGTATTGTAGCCGAACTCCAGGCCTGCACCGTACAGGGTGGGCTTGATGCTCGAAATGAAGGCTCCGAGGGTATCGTCCTCCTTGAACACTCCCCCCGTGGCGGTGATGAAGAAGTTCCTTGCTATCCTGAAACGGAAGTCGAGGTCGAGCACGAGGGCGCAGTCTTTTGCGGCATAGACGTTTCCGAAGCCGATAAAGGGAATCTGCCCGTCGATGTAGCGGTCGGCCACCATTCCTCCGACCCAGTTGCCGTGCGAGAGCGACTCACCCCGGTTGAACACCGTGCGGAAATGCACGTCGGGAACCAGAGTGAACGGACCGGCGGTGAAGGCTCCCTTGAAATTCAGCCATACCGTGCTTACAGGCCTGGACGACTTGAATGACTTCAGGGGGTCGAATTCTGCGCCGACGCCGAAGAGTACGCCTTTCGAAGGATAGTAGTGGCTGTCAAACGTATAGATGGTGCTGCTGAAGAAAGCTCCCTGATACGAGCCTTCCGTGCGCTCGGGGGTTGCGGCATTGATGAACTGCCCGTACAGTGTTGTGGCGGGCAGGCTGTAATACCTGTTCTGCACGCCCACCTTTATGTCCGCCGATGTCCAGCGTATGTTCGACAGGTACAGCTTTTCGAAGTGCCCCCAGTAACGGGCCTCGAGGCCGAACACGTCGAGCGAGCTCATAATTGATGCCGACATATTGAAGAGCGAAGCCTCGAGGTTGATGGTAGGCACGTACGGAACGTCGAGCGAAGAACAGACCGTGAGCATCTGGTTCCTGCCCGCCTTGGCGCTCACGTCGAGCTTCAGTCCGTTGAGCTTGTGGGCGTTGAGCCCGAGGTTCACGGCAATCGAGGGCCATTCTTCGGAGTCCATCCTGAACCCGAGACCGAAATCGTGCCTCGGCCCCTTGGCGCAGTCGAAATGCAGCAGGTACGGCTCCTCGGTGCCGAGTATGCTGTAGGTAACGGAAGAGAAAACGCCCGTCGCGTGCAGCACCGACATCATTTCGTTCATCCGCACGGCGTCAACCCGCTCGCCCTGCCTGAACTTGATTTTGCGGAGCAGGGTCTTGGCTTCGGGCTCCGACACGCCGTCGAACTCCACTGCATACAACTGTACAGGGGTGCGGTTGATATCGATGGCACGGGGTGCGTTCAGGGTATGCTTCGAGCCTTTGGTCAGCTTCTTCAGCTCTGAAAGGCTGGAGGCCTGCCCGCGTGCAGCCTCATAGCCCCTGTGTATCATCGTATCGATAGCTTCGGCATTGAAGCTCAGCATATTGTAGCCTTCGAGGTTTGGCTTTATGAAGACGTCGGCAGAACTTACGTTGCGGTCGAAGGAGTGTTTGCCCAGCATCGTTATGAACTGCGACATTATGTCGCCCAGGTTGTTCACCTGCGAGTAGGTGAGGTCGGCGTCGGAAAGGTCCACGCCTATTATTATGTCGGCCCCCATGGCCTTCGCCAGGTCCACCGGGAAATTGTTGCGCGTGCCGCCGTCAACCAGGATGAGGCCCTCGGTGCGCACCGGAGTGAACATGGCAGGGATGCTCATAGTGGAGCGCATCGCCGTCTTGAGACTGCCGGAAGACCAGTTCTTGGCCTTGCAGCTCACTACGTCGGTAGCCACGCAGAAGTACGGGATGGGCAGGTCGGCGAACGAGAGGCTGTCCTGATAGCCCACGGACAGGCTTGACAGGAGGTTGTTCACGTTGAAACCGTAAACGTAGCCCGACGGGAGTGAACTCATCAGGGTATTCTGTCCGAAGCCGGAAGAGCCGTCGGAGCCCAGCCGGAGCTTGGCGTCGGAGCCGTAGTAGCGCACCTGGTCGTCGATGCGCGACTGGAAGTCCTTTTTGGCATAGTGGAAAGGCACTGCCAGCTGGTAGCGGCTGCGGTACAGTTTGCGCGCAAAGGAATAATAGGAACGGTCGATGCGGTCGGTGAGCATCAGGCTCCAGTCGGCGTTGCGGATGAGGGAATCCAGGAAATGGGAGTCGTACCCGAGGGCCGCGAGACCGCCCATAAGCCCTCCCATACTGGTGCCGCAGATAAGGTCCACAGGTATCCCCTGCTCTTCAAGATAGCGCAGCACACCCACGTGCGCCGCTCCTTTGGCACCGCCTCCGCTTAGCACCAGGGCCACCGTGGGCCGGTGTTCCTTCGAATGGATACAGTCCATATATGTCTGCATACGGGCGATGACCTGCCTGTCGGCTTCAGGGTCGGTGCTTTCTTCGGCCAGGCCGTTGGCATAGCGCTGGGCCCGCGCCGGCAGCACCGCAAGCAGCAGGGCCGCGGCTATTCCGAGCGCCGCCCTGCAAGCAGACCGCAGGCTGCGAGTATGTCCTCGCCTCTGGAAGTCCTTATCGTACATAATATGCCGTGATTGTTAAGGCGTTCTTTGAATGCTTCCATCCTTACCTCCGGAGAGCATCCGTACGGGAAGTCCGGAATTCGGTGGAAGCGTATCAGGTTTACCCTGCACTCCAGCCCGGAGAGCAGGCGTATGAGGGCGTCGGCGTGGCGTTTGTCGTCATTCCACCCGTCGAACATAGTGTATTCGAAGCTCACCCGGCGCTGCCCGGTGAAGTCGTATTCCTTCAGGAGCGACACCACCTCGCGTATGGGCCAGGCCTTCTGCGAGGGCATCATCTGCGCCCGCTCGTCGTCGAAGGGGTTGTGCAGGCTCACCGCCACGTGGCAGCGCTGCTCGTCGAGAAGGCGCCTCAGCACAGGCAGCACGCCTATAGTGCTCACCGTGATGCGTTTGGGGCTCCAGCCGAAGCCCTGCTCAGAAGTAAGGATGCCGAGCACGCGGCTCAGCTCGTCGTAATTGTCGAGGGGCTCCCCCATCCCCATAAACACGGCGTTGGTGAGCTTCTCGCTTTCGGGGACGCTCAGGAACTGGTTAAGGATGGAGGCTGCGTCGAGATTGCCGTGCCAGCCCTGACGGCCCGTCATGCAGAACCTGCAGCCCATTCGGCAGCCGGCCTGCGTACTGACGCAGAGCGTATTGCGCTCGCCGTCGGGAATCACCACGGCCTCCACCGCAAAGCCTTCGCCGGCTTCGAAAAGATACTTGGCCGTACCGTCCTGCGACACGGCTGAAGCAACCGGAGCGGAAGTCCCGAGCTCGAAGCGCCCGGAAAGCAGAGCCTTAGCAGCCTTCGAGACATTGGTCATCCTGTCCCACGAAGAAGCCCTCTTCACATACAGCCATTCGGCAATCTGGCGGCCGACGAAAGGCTTCAGGCCGCACTCCGAGGCAAGCTGTCCGAGCTCCTCAAAACTTTTTCCGAGCAACTTCGTTTTCATATTACAAAAATAACGATTTTTCCTTTATATTTGCAATCGTCAAAAACTAAAAAGACCACACGTTATGGCTAAAGAAGCAGAAACACAGACAGGCGAAATCAATGCCGCGAAACTCAAGGCGTTGCAAGCCACTATCGACAAAATCGAAAAGGATTTTGGCAAAGGTACGATTATGAAGTTGGGAGATCAGCCACAATGGGATGTCCAGGTGATTCCGAGCGGCTCCGTCGCCCTCGACCACGCGCTTGGCATCGGTGGTTATCCGAGGGGGCGCATCATCGAGATTTACGGCCCCGAGTCCAGCGGCAAGACCACTCTGGCCATCCACGCTATCGCGGAGGCGCAGAAGCAGGGCGGCATAGCGGCGATGATAGACGCCGAGCACGCCTTCGACCGCAGCTACGCGCAGGCACTCGGCGTCAACCTCGAAACGCTCCTCATTTCCCAGCCCGACAACGGCGAGCAGGCACTCGAAATCGCCGACAACCTCATCCGTTCCGGAGCAGTTGACATCGTTGTCATCGACTCCGTCGCGGCCCTCACCCCCAAGGCCGAAATCGAAGGCGAGATGGGCGACAACAAGGTAGGCCTCCAGGCCCGCCTGATGAGCCAGGCTCTCCGCAAGCTCACCGCCAACATCGCCAAGACCAACACCTGCTGCATCTTCATCAACCAGCTGCGCGAGAAGATCGGCATCATGTTCGGCAATCCCGAAACCACCACCGGCGGCAACGCCCTCAAGTTCTACGCCTCCGTGCGCATCGACGTACGCAGGGCCAACCAGCTCAAGGACGGCGACGAGGCCACCGGCAACCGCACAAAGGTCAAGGTCGTGAAGAACAAGATGGCTCCGCCCTTCAAGAAGGCCGAGTTCGACATCGTTTACGGCGAGGGCATCTCGCACGTGGCCGAAATAGCCGACCTCGCCATCGAGTTCGATATCATCCACAAGAGCGGTTCGTGGTTCAGCTACCAGGGTGAAAAGCTCGCCCAGGGCCTCTCGTCGGTAAAGCAGCTCCTGAAAGACAATCCCGAGCTCTGCGACGAAATCGAAGCCCTCGTACGCGAATCCCTCAACAGCGTGAAGGACTGACAAGTCCGCACGAATGAATCAAGTTTGCAGCCGTCCGCTCTTCAGCGGGCGGTTTGCTTTGTCCGGGCGTCGAGAATCTGCGCAAGATCGCGCACGGGGCGCTCGGAATAACGGCTGAAGGTAGCCAGGCACAGCGGGCAGGCGGTCGCTATTGCGTCAGCCTTGCTTTCGTAGAGCTTGCGCAGGGCCGCCTTCGTCATCTCTTCCCTCTGGCTGAAACCCAGGGTAAGGCTTCCGAGCGAGCCGCCGCAGCAGATGCTCTCTTCCCTGCTTGCCGGAGCTTCGGTAATGCCCGCCGCGGCGCCGAGAAGGCGTCTGGGCTCGTCGTAGATGCCGCAGCCGCGCCCAAGCTCGCAGGGGTCGTGATACACGTAGAAGATATCGCTCTTCTCGAACTGCAGCCTGCCCTGCGCCACAAGCTCCTCGAAGAAGCGTGCATAATGCACCACCCTCACCCCCGGCAGCCTGTAATGCTCCGAGAATATCTTATAGCAGATGGGGCAGCTCAGGACCAGTGTCCGGGCACCGGAGGCAAGGATGATTTCCTCGTTCTTCCTCACCAGCTCCTTAGCCTGGGCAAAGCGGCCCGCCGTAAGCAGCGGACGCCCGCAGCAAAGGCCTTCCTCCTCATCCATCCACACGAAGTCCACCCCGGCCTTGCGCATAAGGGAGCACACCGCCTTGCCAATCGACGGAGTGAGTTTTGTCATACACCCGGCAAAATAGAGCACCTTGCCGGCGGCCTCCGGCACGAGTGAGGAAGTATCTATAGCGCTGAAATCCTGATTGATGGCGTACCTGCGCATTGCCCTCTGCGCGACTCGCAGGCGCGGCCCCTCGACTCCAACCTGGCACACGGCCTCGCATTTGCCGCAGAGCAGGCACTTGTCGCTTATCTCCTCGATGCGCTTCTCGTTGCCCCGCCTTATCTGCCGGTTCAGGTAAACTGTGCAGTCCTTTATGTTGGCCTTCTTTACGCTCATCGGGCAAGCGTCGATGCACACGCCGCAACCGGGGCAGCTCAGCACCTCGACCTTCGCGAACCCTCGCCTTGCGTGCCGAATCCGAAGGCCCGCGTTGCGCATAGGGATGAGCATCATCTCGGCAGGAATGTGCATATAGCGGGTAAAGGGCAGGACAGTCATGAATACGCCCAGGGCTATGCTGTACGCCCACCAGGTGGGCAGCATGTTCAGGTCGTTGCCGAGGAACTGCCTGAACACCCAGTTGGCCGGTACGGTAAGGAAGGAGCCGCCGCTTATGTGGGCCGTGAAGCTCTCTGCCAGAAGGCGCAGCGGGAAAATTGCCCAGAGAGAGTAGAGGCCTATCGTATCAAGGAAGCTCGGCCTCGTGGTGCGCCTCATTCCGAAAAGCCTGGAACGTGCGCGCTTTACCATGGCCAGCACTATGCCGGTGAGGATGAGCAGCAGGAAAAAGTCCATAAGGAAGAAGAGCAGGGCTCCTCCTATGGTGGACTCGTTCTCTGCTACGAAGTAATTGAAAAATATAGGATA
Source organism: Bacteroidales bacterium (assembly GCA_017444905.1). Classification (GTDB taxonomy): domain Bacteria; phylum Bacteroidota; class Bacteroidia; order Bacteroidales; family UBA932; genus Cryptobacteroides. Next base: position 3,805 of record JAFSVP010000203.1, on the reverse strand, counting down.
ATAGAAGAGATGTATACGCTCCGGGCAGTAGATGAACACTTCCAGATGCCCCAGCAGGATAATCATGAACCAGCCGAAGGCTATGCTTGAATGCATAAAGCCCAGGAGCTTGTTCCTCTTCCATAACTTTACGTGTATAAGGCAGTTGAGAAAGATGTCGCGGATATTGGCAAGGGCCGTCGAAGGGGTCACGAGCGAAACGAGGAAGCGCTTCCTGTCCTCCCGCGGGAGCTGGCGCAGGATACGCAGGATGCCCACGGCGCAGTAGCCCAGCACGAAGACCATTCCGATGAGGAAGGGCAGAACGAAGGGGTCGAAACCTGAAGCGAATCTTTCTCTCATACTACTTTCCGCTTTCGTACAGACGGCACAGGCTAAGAATCAGGTGCCTCGTGTTTATGCCCCTCGGGCAGACCATACTGCACTTGCCGCAGAGCATACAGCAGGAGAGCATCTCCTTCATGTCCCGGCCGCGCTGCAAGTCGAGAATCACCTTCCGCACGCTCATCCCCGACCACTTCGACGCATTGCAGGTGGCGCTGCAGGAGCCGCAGCCCATACAGATGCGCACGCCCGGTTCCACCTCCTCCAGCCTGCGGTAGAGAGAAAGGTCCACCTCGTCAAGCTTGATGGAAGAACTCTTCGACAGAGAGAATCCGAAATCAATCATTGCCCGACATATAATTATATACCGCAAGTGCCGCCGCGCGGGCTTCGGCCAGAGTCTCCGGCACTGTCTTGGCGCCTGTACAGGCCCCGGCGAAGAACACTCCGGGGCGGTTGGACTCGTTGACGTTGCAGATATTGTCGCGGCTCCTCAGGAACCCGTCGGAATCGACCTCGGCCCTCACCATCGCGGCCAGCGACTCGGTGTCGCGGTTGCAGAGCATGCCGGACATCAGCACCAGGAGGTCGGCGGAAAGCTTCACGGGATGTCCGGTGAGGGTATCCTCCGCTTTCAGCACCACGCGTCCGGCGATGTCTTCACTCACTTCCGACACGCGCCCGCGCACGAAATGCACCCCGTACTGCTGCTGGGCGTTGATATAGAAGTCCTCGTACTTCTTTCCGAAGAGCCTGAGGTCCATATAGAAGCACCAGATTTCAGCATCCGGGAACTTCTCCTTCATCTCGATGGCCTGCTTCACCGCCGTCATGCAGCATACTTTGGAGCACTGCTGGTTGCCGGCCTTGAGGTCGCGCGAGCCTACGCAATGCACGAAGGCCACCGTGCGGGGGTTGTCGGGAATGCGGCCGTCCGCTTCACCGCCGAACCAGGCCTCCAGGTCGGAGTTGGTAATCACCCTGTCGTAAACCCCGTAGCCGTATTCCTCCTTCCTGGCAGCCTCGAAAAGCCTGAAGCCCGTGGTGATGAGGACGGCCCTGCAGTGCAGCCCGGTACCGTTGCCGAGCATCACGCTGAATCCGTCTTTCAGGCGGTTCATATAGGCCACCCTGGTATTGAGATATACAGTGGCGCCTTTCACCCCTTCCACGAGCTGATTCACGACGTCGGAGGCCGGGCGCATATCCGGGAAAAGCTTGTACCATCCGGCCACGTGCCCTCCCAGGCGCTCCGACCGCTCCACAATCACGGGATGGAGACCGAGACGCAGGAGCTGTTTCGAGGCCTCCAGCCCCGCAACTCCTCCGCCAATCACCAGTATCTTCCTGTTATCCATAAGCTAACAGCATTTGAGCACCTCGGGAAGGCCCGGGCGCATTATGTCCTTCCTGTCGAGACCAAGGTATTTCGCGGAAGGGTCGTATTCAATTCCAATCTTGTCGAGAAGAGGCTCCACGGCCACCTGATGCAGCTGCAGGCCGAGGTCCCACGGGTCGTATCCCAGAACCAGCCCGGCAAGCTCCTCGTAAGTAAGCACGGGAATTCCGAAGCCGCCGCTGCCATAGGTCTTGCCTGTCTGCTCGGCTATCACGTACTGCCAGCGGTCGAGGAAATACGGGCATCCCGGGCAGTTGGTGATGATGGCGTCGGGATGATAGGGCTCCATCGATTCGAACTTCTTGTGAGTGTTCGACACGCTGTAGCCCCTGTTCGCCTTCACGAGGTACTGCCTGAAGCCGAAGCCGCAGCAGTGCCTGCGCTCGGGATAATCCACCACCTCGCCTCCCCAGGCCTCAACCATTCCGCTCAGCACGCAGGGGTACTCGGCACCGCCTATCCCCTTGTGCGGAAACATCTTGGAATAATGGCAGCCGATGTGCTCCACTATGCGCAGCGGCCTGCCGGCAGTCTTGTCGACGAGGCGGAACTTCGCCCTTTCGGCAATCTCTCCCCGGAACTTGTAAACGAGGTCGCTCGCGTGGGCAAGATGCTCGGGCTTGTCGAATTCGCGCCGGGTGGCCTTCCAGAGGTTTTCGCGTATGCGGGCCTCAAGTTCGGGGAACTCGCGCCAGGTTTCGAGGATTTCGGTATAGTTTCCGAAGGAAGTGATGCAGGATGTCACGAGGTTCTTATATCCGGCCTCCTTCATCAGTGCGAACTGCCTGGCAACTATGGTCATGGCAGTTTCCTGGGGGATGGTGTCGCTGTGGTAGGCTATGCCTCCGCAGGTGGTGTGGTGCCTGGTTTCGTAGATGTCGTGCCCCAGAAGGTCGCGGCAGACGGCTAGGAAGTATTTCTCCGACGCCGGGAAGAAGTTCTGCCGTATGCAGCTGCGCACGTAGAACCAGCCGTCGGAGGGAATCTCCTTCTGGTAGTCGGACCATATTTTCTGTTTGCCCTCGAATATCATAATTTATCTTCCGTCATTGAAATGCCCTTCGGAGCAGTGGGTGAAAGTGTACTCGGTGTATTCCTCCATAGTCATGCCCATCTCGGCCGCCTTGGCCCTGGAGTATTTTTCCACGAGTTCGAGGCGCTCCGTGCCTCCGGTAACGTCGTAGATGGCCTTCAGTTCGTCGAGGTCTTCCTGCGGGATGCGCCTCAGGGCCCCTTCGCCGTCGGCACCGTAGTTGGCGCCGAGCCTTGCGTAAACGTCCTCCTTGTGGTTCAGGGCCCATTCGAACACGGGGCCGGACTCGGGATGGTCTTTATATGTAAAGGTAGCGGGATGCACGCAGTAGCCGTAGTTCAGCACGTTGCCGTTCAGTGCCTTGGTGAGGGGATACAGCTGACGGCCCTTTTCAGACTCGGTGAAGAACCCGAGCCTTATGCTGAGGTCGCGAAGGGCCATGATTACGAGCCCGGGGCCGTTCCTGCGGGGGCAGCGTGTGACGCAGCTCATGCACTCGCCGCAGTACCAGATGGTTTCACTCTTGAGGAGAGCCTCGATGCGCGCGTTGTCGCGGGTCTGCACGATTGAAACGATTTGGCGGGGGTCGTAACGGTAGAATTCGGCCGCCGGGCACACCGCAGTGCAGGTTCCGCAGTTGATGCAGGTATGGTAGCCCTCCTTGAAACGGTAGTCACGGCAGAGCTCTTCGAAATAATCCATAGAGTGCAAACTTATAAAAAATATTGGGATTTGTCAAAAGATTCATTATCTTTGCACCCCCCTTTTAAGGGATTAAACATTTATCAACAACAAATTTATGATTAAACAGTACGAAACCGTTTTCATTGCAACTCCCGTTTTGTCTGAAGCCCAGATGAAGGAAGCGGTTGCCAAGTACGTCAATCTCATCAAGGACAACGGCGGTGAGATTGTGTACGAAGAGGATTGGGGGCTCAAGCAGCTCGCGTACCCGATCCAGCACAAGACCTCAGGATTCTATTACCTGATCGAGTTCAAGGCCGACCCTCAGTTCGTCGCCACCCTCGAGACCCAGTATCACCGTGACG
>JAFSVP010000202.1 GCA_017444905.1 Bacteroidales bacterium | reverse complement strand
TTAGTAGCGAGGGCAGGACTCGAACCTGCGACCTCCGGGTTATGAGCCCGACGAGCTACCGACTGCTCTACCTCGCGATGTGGAGTGCAAAGGTAAGCACTTTTTTTTAATTTCCAAAAATTTCGTCCGGCTCCTACTCCCGCCCCAGAACGAACGCGGCGGCGGAGCCCAACTCAGCCTTGCTGAAGCTGCGCTGCTCGCCGCTTGAGAGTTTCTTTACCTGAATGGTGCCGGCTTCGGCTTCCTGCGTACCGCAGACCGAAATAGCCGGTATGCCCTTGCGCTCGCAGTATTCGAACTGCTTGCGGAGCTTGGCGGAGTCGGGATAAACCTCTACTGAAAGGCCCTCCTCGCGCAGGGCGGCGGCAAGGGGCAGTACGTAAGCCAGCTCTTCCCTGCCCATATTGGCGAAGAGCAGGTCTGCGCCGGCTTCGAGCCCCTTGGGGAAGAGCTCGAGGCCGCACATCACGTCGTAGATGCGGTCGGCGCCGAACGAGACGCCAACGCCAGACATATCCGGAAGGCCGAAAATGCCCGTCAGATTGTCGTAGCGTCCGCCGCCGCAGATGGAGCCTATCTGCCAGTCGAGCGCCTTCACCTCGAAAATCGCCCCGGTATAGTAATTCAGCCCCCTTGCAAGCGAGAGGTCAAGCTCGCACTGCATGTCAACGCCCGCCGCACTTATGAGGGAGAAGAGCTCCTCAACTTCGTCAAGGCCCTTCATGCCTTCGGAGGAAGATGAGAGCATCCCGCGCATTGCGGCAATCTTGGAAGCGGTGCTGCCGCTGAGCGTAAGCGCAGGACGGAGAACGGCAACGGCCTCTGCCGAAAGGCCCTTCTCAAGCATCTCCGCCTCGACGGCCTCCAGGCCGATTTTCTCAATCTTGTCGATGGCTACGGTGATATCCACCACCTTGCCGGGATACCCGCAGACCTCGGCGAGGGCCGTAAGAATCTTGCGGTTATTGATTTTCAGGCAAACCCTTATGCCCAGCAGGGCAAACACCTTTGCGACTATCTGCACCAGCTCCAGCTCGCAAAGCTGCGAGCGCGAGCCCACGACATCTACGTCACACTGCCAGAACTCGCGGTAGCGGCCCTTCTGCGGGCGGTCGGCCCTCCAGACGGGCTGCATCTGGAAGCGCTTGAAGGGGAACGAAAGCTCCCCCTGGTGCTGTACGACATAGCGGGCGAAGGGGACGGTAAGGTCGTAACGGAGGCCCTTTTCGCACACCTGTGGAGCTATCGGGCTGTTGAAATCCACCGAAGCGAAAGCGTCGCCCGAATTCAGGATGCGGTAGAGCAGCTTGTCGCCCTCGTCGCCGTACTTGCCGAGCAGGGTGCCCAGATTCTCCATTGCGGGAGTCTCTATCTGCGAGTAGCCGAAAGACTTGAAAACGCTCCTTACGGTGTCGAATATATAATTGCGGCGCGCCATCTCGCGCTGGCCGAAATCGCGCGTGCCTTTCGGTATTGAAGGTTTTTGTGACATATTCGGCAAATTTACTTACTTTTGCTCAAAAATGCAGACAAAATGAAGAAATTTCTTAAAACAGTACTTGCAGTGATATGCGGTGTCCTGCTTCTCAACCTGCTTACCATAGCAGTCATCGCCGGCATGGCGGGCTCGTCGCAGGGCGCAGTCCCGGCCGAGGGAATACTCAAAATCGACATGTCGAAGATAATCATCGACGAGCAGAGCCGCGAGACCTCCCCCTTCGGAGCCTCGGGGATGCAGTCGCAGGACATATCGACGATTGGCATCTGGGACGCCGTACAGGCCGTACACGCCGCAGCCGCCGACCCCGGCATCAGCTACATATACCTCAAGACCGACGGCAACCAGAGCGGCATTTCCAAATTATATGAATTCCGCAGGGCGCTGGAGGAGTTCCGCGAGAGCAGCGGGAAGGCCGTGGTCGCCTACATAGAGAATCCCTCGACGGCCTCCTACTACCTTGCGTCGGTAGCAGACAAGATATACATGACTCCCCATCAGGGCGGCATGAGCACCATTACCGGCATAAGCAGCCAGATGATATTCCTCGGCGACCTGCTGAAGGAAATGGGTGTCAACGTCCAGCTGATTCGCCACGGCAAATACAAATCGGCCGGAGAAATGTTCGTAAGGAACAGCTCCAGCCCCGAGAACCGCGAGCAGAACCTTCAGATGGTCAAATCGTTATGGGCGTCGATAAGCGCCCAGACCGCCGCTTCCCGCGGGCTTGATCCCAAGGCCCTCGACGACGCCGTCGACAATCTCAGGCTCTGCCTGCCCGAAGACTTCGTGGAGGCCGGCCTCGTTGACGGACTTCTCGACCGCAGCGGCCTTGAAAGGCAGCTTGCCGTGCTCGCCGTCGCCGAAAGGTATGAAGACCTCACGATGATACCCTTCGCAGACTACGCGGCCGCCAAGGTGCTCCCCAGCAAGGCAAGGTCAAAAATCGCCGTTCTGTACGCCTCGGGCGACATAGTTGACGGAAGCGACGAAGACGCCGTGGCCGGCGACCGCTTCGCCTCTATCGTAGAGGACCTGCGCAAGGACAATTCCGTCAAGGCCGTGGTACTCAGGGTCAACTCCCCCGGCGGCAGCGTCATCGCTTCCGAGAAAATCAAGTCTGAACTCGACCTCCTCAAGAGCGAAAAAACTCTTGTCGCCTCCTACGGAGAATACGCCGCGTCCGGCGGATACTGGATTTCCAACAACTGCGAGCGCATCTTCTCAGACCCCACCACCCTCACCGGCTCCATCGGAGTGTTCAGTATGATACCGGAGTTCAGCGGGACCGCATCCAAAAAGCTCAAGGTCGGTGTAGAAAGCGTCTGCTCCAACGCCCACGGCGATATGTTCGGGCTGATGAGGCCCTTCGACAGCGCAGAATACCAGTTCATGCAGCGCTCGGTGGAATGCATCTACGACCGCTTCACCGACATCGTGGCAGAGGGCCGCGGGATGAAGAAGGAGGATGTCGATGCCATCGGCCAGGGCCGCGTCTGGACCGGAGCCGACGCACTCGGAATCAACCTCGTTGACGAAATCGGCACGCTAGAAGATGCTGTCCGCTACGCCGCTTCTCTTGCCGGAGACCCAGAGCTTTCGCACTGGAACGTAAAGGGTTACCCTGCTCCGCCCACTCTGCTTGAAAGCCTGATGAGCTCGGTCAACGGCCCCTCCGAAGACTACAGCATCCGCCACCTTGCCAAGACTCTCACCGAGCCCAGGATGCTGGCGCGTATGCCCTACGAAATCAGACTCTTCTAAGAAACTTCTAAAGCAGCAGAAGAACTGCGAATACATAAAGGAGAAAGCCCTGCAGCCTCAGACGCCGCGGGGTATTTTCTTTTATGGCAGCCTCGGTGGCGTCGGCCTGGATCAACTCTGCGAGCCTGTCGGCAGAAGGCCCCTTGCCCTCAGGCCATTTGGCCACGATAATGCCGCCGTCAAGAAGGACCGACCCGCCGTTGGAACGGTTCAGCGCCATAAGCGTTCTCGTATCGCAGTAATAGAGCGAAAGACCGGGGGGCACAGGCATCGCCAAATCTCCGGCGCTTAGCAGGAGGGGCCGGGCTCCGCAGGCGGAGGCCGTTCCGGCAAGAGCCTCTGCGCGCAGGGCAAAGTCTTCATCCAGGTTCTCCGGGTCATATACCGAAACAAGCAGGAAAGCGCCGTCGGCAAGCATTTCATCGTGATACTCGCCCTCGGCGTCGATGATGGAAAGCAGAGGAGAGCCTTCTGCAGGGGTGTTCTGGGCCTGCATCAGGAGCGTGCCGGGCTTGAAGGAGGCAAAGTCCATCGCAGGCAGGGAGCCGAGGGAATAGACGCAGAAAGCGCAGATTGAAACGGCAGCTATGCCGAACGTTGCGTACTTGACCTTTACCGGGCTGAGGAGCTTGCTGAACGGGAGAAAGGCTATCATCCACAGCAGGCACAGCATTACATTTTTAGCAAAAGACTGAAAATGCGTAAGATGCAGCGCCTCGCCAAAGCATCCGCAGTCCATCTGCGGGTTCTTTATCCACAGAATCAGGGTAAGGCCGGTAAAGAAAGCCAGCGCCACCGCGCAGACCACGGCTACCGTCCGGCGCCAGACACCGGCAAGAAGCGCAGCCCCCAGCAGCGACTCGAAGAGCGCAGCCGCCACCCCGAGCCACTTTGCCGCAGGAAGAAGGAGCCCCAGGCCGAAAAAGTTGAGATAAGCCTCCATCACGAGGCCCGAGCCCACCGGGTCCATCAGTTTCAGGAGTCCGGCAAGGGTAAAAACCATGCCGATTATGACGGCGCAGACCCTCCTAACGGCTTTCATATATACCTTTCAGTTTTTCAAAGATGATTTCTGCCGGGAGCATCCTTCCGGAGGCATCCGAGCAGTCCACCGCCACGAACGAGGGGTCGAGGGAGCACTGCACCCTGTAAATCGCCTGTACCCGCTTCTGGAAGCCGAGGTCGGCCTCGTGTATGTCGGTGCCGCCGGCGAGATAATCGCGGTCGCCCCCCGCCCTCTGGCGCGAGAGGCTCTCTTCCACGAAGCCGATGGGGACGTCGAGGAAAATGTTCAGGTCGGGCTTAGGAAGGCCGAAACTGCCGTACTCGGTATCGAATATCCACTGCCTGAGTTCCCGGCTTTCCTCCGTGGAGGAGAGCTTGGCGCACTGGTAGGCAATGTTGGAATACACGTAGCGGTCGAGGAGGACGGTGCCGCCGCCGTCCAGCACCTCGCGGATGAACGGAGCGGCCGTGCGCCTGTCTTCTGCGAAGAGCAGCGCCACGAGCTGGGGATGCACGCTGTCGATGCTACCGAAGCCACCTCTTAGGAACTTACTCACGAGAGGGCCGTACACCGGGGCGTCGTAACGGGGGAAGTGAATGTATTCCAAGCGCTTGCATCTTTCCTCAAGATAAGCGCGCATCATCTTTACCTGGGTTGACTTCCCCGCCCCGTCAAGACCTTCGATAACTATCAGCATAGCTTCTATTCGGTAACGTAAACGTCGTCGCCGGGGGCCGCGAAGCCGTACTGCTCGCGGGCATAGCGCTCCAGCGAGTCGGTATTGGCGGTAACAGCCCTGATTTCGGCGTCGAGCCGGCTGTTGTCGGCCTTCAGCGCCTCGATTCTGCGCTCCTGGCTGCGGAGGGTGAATCCGGCCTGAATCCAGCGCCCGACGCTCTCGGTCTTGACGAACATAAACAGCACGAAAATGCCCGTGGCCACTATCGCGAAACGCAGAAAAGAACGCTGCTGCCTGCGGCTTCCGTCCTTGCTGCGGTCCCATATTTCCTTAAATTTTCTCATAATTACAAAAATAGTTAAATTTGCCGATTATAAAAGAAAATTTCTGATATGAAACCTGCACTTTTGGTTCTTGCCGCCGGAATGGGCAGCCGCTACGGTTCGCTAAAGCAGATGGACGGCCTCGGCCCCTCCGGTGAAACCATTATCGATTACTCGATATACGACGCCGTAAAGGCCGGCTTCGGAAAGGTCGTGTACATAGTCCGCGAATCTTTTCTCGACGCGTTCCGCGAGAGCGTCCTCAAGAAGTACGAAGGCGTGCGCTGCCCCGACGGCGAGCCTCTCGCCTTCGATTTCGTAACCCAGGAGCTGGACAAGCTTCCCGAAGGTTTCACTCCTCCGGCAGACAGGGTTAAGCCCTGGGGCACCGCTCACGCCCTCCTGATGGCCAAAGACCGCATCGACGTACCCTTTACGGTGATTAACGGCGACGACTTCTACGGGCGCGAATCGTTCCGCGTTGCAGGGGAATGGTGCCGCAATCACGAAAACGGCCGCGGCGTTTACGCCATCGTGGGCTTCGAGATTGACAAGACTCTCAGCGAGTCCGGAGGCGTGTCGAGGGGCATCTGCCATTACGGAGCCGACAGGATGCTCACCGGAGTGGTCGAGCATCACGACGTGAAGATTTACGAAGACGGTGTGCTCAGAGGCAACAATTCCGTCAGCGGACAGACCGTGGAGCTCGCTCCCAAGGACCTCTGCTCGATGAATATGTGGTGCTTCACGCCCGATTATTTCGAAGGCAGCGCCGAAGCATTCCGAGGCTTCCTCGCCGAGAATTCCACTGAACTCAAGAAAGAGTTCTACATTCCCTACGCCGTCGATTGCATGATAAAGGCCGGCAAGGCCGCCTGCGAGGTGCTCGCAACCCCTTCAAGCTGGTTCGGAGTCACTTTCAGGGAAGACCGTCCGGGCGTTGTGGCAAGGCTCGCCGCCCTCGCCGCCGACGGAAGCTACCCTTCACCCCTTTATTCCGCTGAATAATCATGGGCAAGCGCGGCAACTTCAAGTTCATGGGGCAGTACGCCCACTACCTGCCGGGCTGGGGCGGGATGTTCGTCCTGCTGGCGCTGCTCGCCGCAGGCGCGTTCCTCGGTGCGCTCGCAGTCATAATCGCCAACCTCATCGCAGGCCAGGCGCTCCCCACAGACCTCACCAACCTGATATCCTACCCCCTGATGTTCATCCCGGCGATGATTTTCGCTTCCGCGAAGAGCGCGGGGATGTCTATGTCTTCCAATGGCGTACGGCTCGACAGCAGGCATTTCGCTCCGCTGGGGGCGGCACTCTGCGCCATCGTGGCCGCCGTCGGCACCTTTGCAACCAGTTTCTGGGCAGACGGAATCTGCAGCCTGCTCCCGGAGATGCCCGACAGCCTGAAACAGGCTATGGACTCCCTCACGAAGGGGCGCCTCTGGGCCTGCATCCTTTGCGCCGCCGTATTCGCCCCCTTCTTCGAGGAGTGGCTGTGCCGCGGGCTCGTACTCCGCGGCCTGCTTGCAAAAGGAGTGAAGCCGGTTTGGGCCATCGTCGCTTCCGCCTGCTTCTTCGCAGTCATACACTTCAACCCCTGGCAGGCCATACCCGCCTTCATCCTGGGTTGCCTCATGGGATACGTCTATTACCGGACAGGCTCTCTGAAACTGACGATGCTGATGCACTTTACGAACAACTTCATTTCCGTGATGTGTACCCGCGTCGATGCATTCAGCGAGATGGAAACCTGGCGCGACGTCTTCCCTTCCGGCGTTTATGGCATACTGATTGCCGCAACGCTCATCATAAGCGTACTCACGGTGCTCGCTTTCAGCCGCATAAAGCTTGAAGGCGCCCGCGGGAACCTTGACACCGTTCCATCATTATTTGACGAAAAATGAATTACAGACCCCTCATCGCGGCTCTTTTCTCTCTTGCCGCTTGCACCTCGCCGGCCAGGCAGTTTACCGTCCACGGCAGCATCAGCGACTCCCTAGCCACCGCTCCGGGCAGTATGGTTTACCTCATCGGCGCCGACGGTCCCATTGATTCCACCACCGTCGGCAGCGACGGGACCTTCACCTTCACCGGCGAAGTCCAGGACACCGAACAGCTCGTGGTGATGCTCCAGTTCGAAGGGAAGGACGAGTACGACGACCGCTTCATCGCGGGATTCGTGCCCGACGTCGAGAACATAGACATCAACCTCGACTACCCCGTCATCGTAACGGGCAGCCCGCTCACCGACGCCATCAAGACCCTGCGCAACAGGGTCAACACCCTCTTCTACGAGCACGAGACCGATATCGGCTCGGCCGCTATGGGCGGCAATATGGATGTCGCCGACTCGATGCACCGCGCAAGGATGAAGAAAATCGAGGACCACTGCCGCAAGGTCTTCCTCGACAACAGGAAGAACGCCCTCGGCCTGCAGGCCCTCGGCTACATAGCCTCCGACCTCGAATACGAAGACCTTCAGAATCTTTATGACAAGGCGGGCGAGAACATACGCTCCAACGAGACCATCTCCGCCATTCTTGAAGGCAAGAAGAATGCAGCACAGACTACCGAAGGTTCCGGATTTATCGACTTTACGGGCGAGAAGGCCGACGGCACCCCCGTCGCTCTTTCCGACTTCGTAGGCAAAGGCAGCTTCGTCCTTGCCGACTTCTGGGCTTCATGGTGCGGCCCCTGCATGCACGCGGTCGACATGGTTCGCGCTCTTCGCAAGGAGTACGCTGAAAAGGGCCTCGTCGTCCTGGGCGTCAACGTCTGGGACCGCCCCGAAGAAGCCAAGAACTGCGCAGTGGAGCAAAAAATGGAATGGGACCTCATCTTCACCGCGGAAGACAGTGTCACCAAACTCTACGGCATAGAAGCGATTCCGACTTTCATCCTCTTCGCTCCCGACGGGAGCATTGCCGCCAGGCTGCTGGGGCACGACGGGCTTGAAGAAATGATAGCTGAACATCTCGGAGAGTGAGGCTTTTTTCCGGAGCAGGATTCCCGTTGCTCGTTGCAGCGGCAACCACCGCAGGCGTGCTCGCCTCAAGGCACGCCGGCGTGGTGGCGCATTCCATTCCGGAACCGGTGTCAGTCTGCGACACCGTCGTTTATCAGCCTGAAGCCTATAAACTGAAGAGAGTGGGCGACTTCGGACGCGCCGACATCGCCGACAGCCTTCTTTTCGACGACGCGTCCGATACTACCGGAGCCGCGGCCGACACGATTGTGAAGCTCACGGCGCGCGACACCATCAAGGTGCCCGACTCCCTGCGCTTCACCGACCCCTTCCGCTTCAAATACTACGTAGCTCTCATCGACTCCCTCACCCACGTCATCGTAAGGGATTCACTGAAAAACAGTTCCGACTCGCTCAAGCTGTCTGCCGGAGAGCTCCTGAAGAAAGGGAGCACCGACCTTGCCCTCGCCGACTCCCTGCACGCGAGAAGCGATTCGCTCGACTGGCGCCGCATCGATTCAATATACTTTGCCGATTCCACGGCGGTGGCCAAGGCCAAGTTCGACGCCTGGTACAATTCGCTCAGCCGCCGCGAGAGGCGCAAATACGATATGGAGCAGGAGCTCCCGCGAAAGCTCGCCGAGATGGACTCTCTCCGCAAAGTGAAGGAAGAGAAGCAGGAGAGGCGCGACTCCATCATAGAATACACGCCCCGCATCCTTGAAACCTTCGCCTTCACCGATTCGATGCAGTACAAGCGCATCGTCGAATGGACGGTGGACGACAGTTTCCACAAGCTCGACGTGAGTATTCCCGACACCAGTTACAATTACCATTACTACGACTATCCCTTCCTTCGCAAGGACGTGAACGCCACCTGGCTTGGCGTAGCGGGCTCTCCCCTGCAGTACTACAACTTCTTCAACCGCCGCAGCGACGAGGGCGTGGAGTTCTATAACGCGCAGGAAGCATGGTCATTCTCGCCCCGCACCATTCCGAACTACAACACCAAGACTCCCCACACCGAGCTGGGCTACTTCGGCACCCTGCTTGCCGGCGACGAGAAGGAATCCGACAACCTGCACATACTCACCACCCAGAACATCCTGCCGGAACTCAACCTTACAATCAGTTTCGACCGTTTCGGCGGAGGCGGCATGCTCGAAAGCGAGACCACCAAGAACAAGACCTTCTCGACCCGCCTCAACTACGTGGGCAAGAAGTATATGGGGCATTTCGGATACATCTACAACTCGGTGGACAGGAGCGAGAACGGAGGCATAGCCGACAACTTCTGGATACGCGACACGACGGTCGATTCCAGGGACATAGCGGTACGCCTCAGCAAGGCGGAATCTAAAATCACCAAGAACACCTGGTACCTGTACCAGCAGTACCGCATCCCCTTCACCTTCATCGAGAAGCTGAAGGCGGCAAAAGACAGCACGGCAAGTCGCGACACCCTTCTGGCCGACGTTCCTCCCGCCCCCGGGGACAAGGCCGAAGACGCCCCCGACACCCTCAACCGCAACATAACCACGGCCTTCATCGGCCACAGTACGGAGTGGTCGAGGTACGGCCGGAAATACACCGACAGCGATTACTACAACAAAGTCTTCAACTTCGGCAAGTCCAGCAACGACTCGCTGGGCGTAATGAAGCTCGACAACAAGCTGTTCCTGCGTCTCCAGCCCTGGGGCAGCGAGAGCATAGTTTCGAAGCTGGACGTAGGCGCCGGAGACCTGCTGATGCACTATTTCGACAGCAGCAGCGTGCGCCCCACCCGCCACGTCGAAAACTCCTTCTATATTTACGCAGGCGCGGAAGGTCAATACGCCAAGTATCTCAAATGGGATGCAAAGGCCAGCTTCACCCTGCTGGGCTACAACGTGGGCGACACCCGCATCGAAGCCAACGCCGGCTTCAATTTCTACCCCTTCCGCAGGGCCCGCAACAGCCCCGTAACGGTATCTGCCCACTTCGAGACCTCGCTCCTCTCGCCCAACTACTACCAGCAGGCCATACGCACCAACCATTATTCCTGGGAGAACAATTTCTCGAAGATTTCCTCCACCATCGTCAGGGGCCGCATCAGCATACCGAGGTGGCGCCTGGATGCCGGCGTGGGATACTCCCTGCTCAACAACAATATCTACTACGACACCGAAGGCATAGTGCGCCAGAACAGCTCCGCGATGAGCGTGATAAGCGCCGACATACGCAAGGAATTCGTCTTCGGGCCGCTGCATCTCGACAACCGGGCCCTGTTCCAGTATTCGTCGAGGCCGGACGTCATCCCCCTGCCCACCGCAGCATTCAACCTTCGCTGGTACTTCCAGTTCGTAGTGCAGCGCGACGAGTCGGGCAAGCACAACGTAATGGAGATGCAGGTGGGAGCCAACGCCTTCTACAACACGGCTTGGTACGCTCCGGCCTGGAATCCCGCCATCGGCGTCTTCCACAACCAGGCGGAGAGAATCTACGAGAACGGCCCCTATATGGATATTTTCCTCAATATCCAGTGGAAGAAGTGCTGCATCTTCATCAAATACCAGAACCTTGGCCCCGGCTGGCCGATGCGCCGCAAGGACTTCTTCACCGCCGACGGTTACATCAATACCTACGACGGCCTGCAGGGCCTCAAGCTGGGCATTTTCTGGCCATTCTACTTCAATACCGAGAGGCACACCCACGTCTCGCGATGAAAGAGCTCCGCGTACGCAGCCTGAACAAGCACTGATATGGTAGAGCAGTTCCTGGCATCAAGACTGAGGTTCCGCGGCGCCCTCTGCGCCACGGCGATTGGGGTTTCTTTCTTTATAATGATAGTGGCCGTGGCCGTTTCGGCAGGGTTCAGGCACGAAATCCGCAGCGGCATAACGGATATTTCCGGCGACATCCTCCTCAGCGGCAGCTCCGAGCCCGTCGACAGTTCCATTTCATATCTGGGCGTCCTCGCAGGAGAAAAAGGCGTCGAAAGCATCACTCCGGTAATCTGGAAAGGGGGCGTGGTGCGTAGCGGGGGCGAGATTTCAGGCATACTCTTCAAGGGCGTACCCGGAGGCGGCTCGCTGCAGGCCCGGATTCCGCAGAGCCTCGCTTCGTCGCTCGGATTCTCCGTGGGCGACAGGATGACGGCCTATTTCATCGACGAGCGTGTAAAGGCCCGCAACTTCACCGTAAGCAAAATTACTGCCTCGCCGCTGCAGGTGGAGGAGCTTCCGATAGTGGAAGTGTCAATCGACGACCTCCGCCGGGTGTGCGGCTGGTCGGAGGGCAGTGCGAGCGCGTTCGAGGTCCGCTGCACTCCTGAATATGAAGACCCCGTGCGTCTTGAGGAACTATCCGGCAGGCTGTACGCAAAGTCGCTGGAGCTGCACCGTGACGACGAGGACATACTCCGTGCGCAGACCGTGCGCAGCCGCTACCGCCGCATCTTCGACTGGCTCGACCTCATCGACTTCAACGTATTCACCATCATCTTCCTGATGACGGTGGTGGCCGGATTCAATATGATTTCGGGGCTGCTGATACTGCTGTTCCGCAACATTTCCACGATAGGCACGATGAAGGTTATGGGGATGACAGACAGGAGCGTAGCGAAGGTGTTCATCAGAGTGGCGGCAAGGCTGGCCCTCACCGGGATGGCCGCGGGAAATGCGGCAGCACTGCTTTTCTGCCTTGTTCAGAACAGCGCTCACTTAATCAGGCTCAATCCCGCCAACTACTTCGTGTCGTTCGTTCCGGTGAGGCTGAGCGCCGCAAGCGTAATCGCCACGGACGTGGTATCGTTTGCGGCAATACTCGTCATGATGCTGATTCCCACGCTGTTCATTACGAAAATCGACCCCGCCCGTACGGTACGGGTGCGGTAAGGGGCGTTTTCAGGAGCGCCGGCCCCGGACAGGGAGCCTGCCGCCTATCTGGAAAGGGCTTCGAGGCGGGCGCTGAAAGAGGCTTTCTCCATTTCGTCGGTACACAGACCTACGAGGCGCGACAGATATTTCTTCTCAAGCTTGCCGTTTTTGAGCCGGCGCGAAGCCACGACGCAGTTTTTCAGGATATCGTAGTTGTCGGACGAGGCTTTCAGGGCCTTGTCGTAGTATTTCAGGGCCTTTCGCGGGTTGTGCTTGTACACCAGCCAGTAAGAGCCGATATTACCGAGAAAGCCTGCGTCCCCCGGATACAGCTTCAGCATTTCTTCAGAAATACTCCTCAGGGCTTCGTAAGACCCGGGAGTGGCGCATTTGAAAAAGTTGTAGCAGTATTCCTGTACGGCCGAAACGAAGGTCCCGTCATCGACGGGAAGCCCGTAGTACTTCCATTCCGGAGACTCGCTTCGCCTGTATCCGATAAGCGAGCGCAGCTCCTGCTCCGCAAGGTCCGGACTTCCCTTCTCGTAAAGCATGAAGGCGGTTATCCTGTCGATGCGGTAGGCAAGGTCGGCGGGGCTCAGCTCCACGGCCCTGGCAATCTCGCTCACGGCCAGGGTGAACAGCGAATCGTTGAAGAAGGTCTCTTCGAAGTAGTTCACGTTGCGCCCCGAAGAGTCGCGCAGCGTGAGGGTCGGTTCCTTGCCGAGGTAGCGGGAGACGTCTTTGCGCACCACCTTCACGCTCGAAGCCTTGGTCATATAATAATGGTATCGGCCCTCCAGCATCTCGCAGTCGGCGGGATAGTCGGCGGCCCAGCGGTCAAGTATGGTCATCACTCCCGGGCCGTCGTAGCCGACGCTGCGCACCTGGCGCTCATAGGCAGCCTTATGTTCTTCCACCGGCTTCTGCCCGAAGGCCGGGGATGCCAGCAGCAGGGCTGTCAGCATTATTGCAGAAAGTGTAAAGAATCGTTTCATATATCCATCAGAATGCGGCGTCCGGGGGGCAGCAGGTTGTTGCAGCGCGTGCCGAGGTTCTTCACGAAGCCCAGCGGATGCCCTTTGTAAGTTACTGTAATTATGCCCCGTGGTGCGTCCGGAAGATACAGGGAGTCGCGGTGGAGGTAGCGCAGTGCCTCTTCCAGACCGAGCTCCGCCTCCGGGAAGCGGCTCCTGTCGAAGCCTATGGCAAGGGCCTCGTCGGCGTGGGGGATGTAGTCGCCTCCCTTCATCATCCCCCTGGAGATACCGGTGCGCAGAGGGCGCAGGGCCGCGACGTCGAAGCGGGAAGGGCGCCTCGCAGAAAGGGAAGTCTTGATAAGGGTCCCGGCCCACTGCCCTTCTCCGGGCACTTCTCCGGCCTTGAGAAGACTGCCGCAGCGGGTGGTACGGACTCCGAAGGATGCGAATTCCGCCCCCGGGGGAGGAAGAATCTCGCACCCGAGTTTCGCCGCCGCCCACTCGAGGTTGGAATCGTTCTCGGAATCTTCGTAGGTACATGTGGAATAAATCAGGACTCCGCCCTCCGCAAGCGCGGGCCACACGTCGGCAAGGATGCGTTTCTGCCTTGCCGCGCAGAGGTCCACCACCGCCGGGCTCCACTCCTCGCGGGCGCGGGGGTCCTTTCGGAACATTCCTTCCCCGCTGCAGGGAACGTCGGCTATTATTATGTCGAAGCAGCCCGGAGCGAGCTTTCCGAACACCGACGGATCGGCGGAGCAAACGGTAACGCAGGGGTCGCCCCAGCGGGCGGTATTGTCAAGGAGTACGGGCACGCGGGAGCGAGTCACCTCGTTGGATACCAGAAGGAAGCGGTCGCCCAGAAGAGCTCTTAGAGAAGCCGCGGCATCCGTAGTCTTGCCGCCCGGAGAGGCGCAGAGGTCGAGCACCCTCAGGCCCTCGCGGGCAAAGCCGTCTTCAAGGACGCGCCTCAGCAGGTACCCCGGGAACATGGCCGAAGAATCCTGCACGTAATAGCAGCCTGCGTGGAAAAGAGGGTCGGCCGTAAAGGACGGGCGCGACGGGAGTATGCGCCCCAGCGGGTTCCACGGAACGGGACTGCCCTCCGGGCCGCAGGAGCCCTTGAAGGGGTTCAGCCTTATCGCTACGGGAACATCCTGCATCGGCGTACGCGCGGAGGGATTCAGAAACCGGCCGGGAAGTCGGGACGGTTGCCCTGCGACACGCTGACAAGGCCGTCAACCACCTTGTCGAGGGCTTCCTTTATCTTCCCGCCCAGCATCGCCTTCATCATCAGATTAAGGTCGGCGTCGACCACCAGACTGAAATCGGTACCGGAAGGCACCGCGTCGAAATGCGCAGTGACGCTGAAATGGAAGGGGGCTTCGGCGTCTTCGAGCCTGATAAGGCTGTAGGGCCTGCGTTCGGCGACCCTTACCGCGATGGTGAAGCCCTTCACCGTGGCCTTGACGGTGTCGAAATCGGCCTCCACAGCGTCCCTGTACTCGGCGGGGACCGACGAGGTGAGGTTGCGCATATCGGTAAAAGTCATATAGAGCTGCTCGGGCGGTATCTGCACCACGCCGTGTTTGCTTTCGTAATGTGCCGGCATATCGAGTAAATTTGTTACATTTGCGTTTGTCCGGCAAATATACAAAATTTCCGATGCACAGGATTTATTTCGAAAAACGCTGCATAATCATCTGCGAGCCCGGAGACCAGGCCCTCGCCGACCCGAATGCCATCGAGTTCCATTTCGGCGAAAAAATTGACCTGCACACGCTGGTGACGATGTTCAGGGGCTCCGAGTCGCTCAGCCGCATCTACATTCCTTCCGACGACACCGCCCGCACTTACAGGCGCCTGAGCGCAGAATTCCGCGAGGTGAACGCTGCCGGCGGCCTCGTGTCGAACCGTCGCGGAGACTACCTTCTCATCAGCCGCGGAGGCATGTGGGACCTTCCGAAGGGGCATCAGGAGCGGGGCGAGGACATCAGGGTCACGGCTCTCCGCGAGGTGAAGGAGGAGACCGGAGTGGAGGCCCTTGAGCCGGGCGGCCTAATCTGTATCACAGACCATTGCTACCTCCGCGACGGCATCTGGCACCTCAAGCACACATGGTGGTATGAGATGCTGTACACCGACCCGGTGGACCTTACGCCCCAGCGGGAAGAGGATATCAGCAAGGCCGTGTGGGTGGCCAAGTCGAGCCTTCCGCCCTATCTCAAGAACACCTATCCCTCGATTCAGGAGGTTTTCCGCGAAGCGAAAGTTTAGAAGCAGTTTTGCAACTTTTGCCCGCAGACACTGAAACTTTTTGACATATTGTTCCGTATATAAGAGGTATCCCCATACGGAACCTTATGAAACTTTCACAATTCAATTTCGACCTTCCCCAGGAAAAGATCGCCCGCGAGCCCGCCCGCTGGCGCGACGAATGCAAGCTTCTCGTACTCCACAAAGATACGGGAGAGATAGAGCACAAGCAGTTCAAGGACATACTCGGTTATTTCGGCAAGGGTGACCGCTTCGTATTCAACGACACGAAGGTATTCCCCGCCAAGCTATACGGCAAGAAGGAAAAGACCGGCGCCGACATTATGGTGTTCCTGCTGCGCGAGCTCAACCGCGAGCAGCGGCTCTGGGACGTAATCGTCGAGCCCGCCCGCAAAATCCGCATAGGCAACAAGCTCTATTTCGGCGAAGACGAGAGCCTCGTTGCGGAAGTCATCGACAACACCACTTCGCGCGGGCGCACCCTGCGCTTCCTTTTCGACGGCCCGTATGAAGAGTTCAAGGAGACGCTCTTCTCGCTCGGCCACACGCCGGTTCCGGAGTGGGTGAAGGAAACCGCCGGCCCCGAGGACGCCGAGAACTTCCAGACCATTTTCGCAGAGCACGAAGGCGCGGTTTCGGCTCCCGCCGCCGGCCTGCACTTCTCGCGCGAGCTTATGAACCTGATGATTCTGCACGATATCGAGAAGACTTTCATCACCGTACATATGGGCATAGGCCATTTCCGCAGCGTCGACGTGGAAGACCTCTCGAAGCACAGGGTTGACTGCGAGCATATGATTATCAGCCCTGAGGCCGCCGACCAGATAAACGCCACCAAGCGCGCCGGAGGCAAAATCTGCGCCGTCGGCGTGACCGTCATCAGGGCCCTCGAGACCTACGTCACCACGGAACGGGAAATCAGGCCCAACGACACCTGGACCAACAAATTCATCTTTCCTCCCTACGACTTCTCGATTCCCGACGCATTCGTCACCAACTTCCACCTGCCTTCATCCACCATGCTGATGGTAGCGGCTGCATTCGGAGGCTACGAAAAGGTGATGGAAGCATACCGGGTGGCCCTCGACGGCGACTACCGCTTCGGCCCCTACGGCGACGCTATGCTGATATTGTGACAATATCAGCAAACTATTATCCCCCTGCACCCCCAAGGGACAAGGAGGAGTACCTCCTTACGCTGCTTCGCAGCTATCCACCCGGTCGCTACGCTCCGATTGTAAATATTGATGGAGTGACACTCGCACCGCCCAAGCGTGGGCGGCCCAGGCGAGGCGTGGACGCAGCGGAAAGGCGAGCGACGGCGAGGCTTAAGAAACTATTGCGTTACTCAAACACTTTACTATATTTGCAACAGACTATGAAAAACGATTATGGAAACTTCATTTCTCGAAACGGCGGGAGCCGTCGCTCTCAACCGCATCTTCGGGCACAAGCCCGCCATCGCACGCAAACTCATAAGCCTGTGCGGCTCCGCGAGGGCCGTCTTCAACCTTTCCGGCAAAGAGCTCGACGCCATCTTCGGCCCCTTCGGGCAATACCGCAGCCTAATAACCGAAGAACTCTTCCGAGGCGCGCAGAGGGAGCTTGAAGCCCTCGAAAAAGAAGGCTGCCGCTTCATCCATTACGGCGAAGACTGCTATCCCGCGCTCCTTCGCGAGTGCCCCGACGCCCCGGTAGGACTGTATGTCAGGAGCACCACTCCACCCGAAGAGCTTTTCAGCCCCCTCACTGTCGCCATAGTAGGCACCCGCGACTCGTCATCCTACGGGCGCAGCGCTACGGAGTCGATAGTCCGGAGCCTTGCCGATACCGGTGCAAAGCCCTGTATAATAAGCGGTTTCGCTCTCGGCATCGACATTACGGCCCACCTTGCGGCGCTCAGCAACGCCCTCCCTACGATTGCAGTAATTCCCGTCGGCATCGACTCAGTTTACCCTGTCCGACACGCCGGCATTGCCCGGCGCCTTGTGGAAACGCCCGGCTGCGCACTCGTGGGCGACTTTCCTCCCGGGACCCTTCCCGTAGCATATAACTTTCTCAGGCGCAACAGGATAATCGCAGGCCTGGCAAGCGCTACGCTTCTTTCTGAATCACGCATACGAGGAGGCGGGATGATGACGGCGCGCCTTGCCTTCAACTACGGGAGGGACGTATATTGCGTCCCCGGAAGGATGGACGACCCCAGGTCTGCCGGATGCAACCTGCTGGTCAGGGAAAAAATAGCCGAAGCGCTGAGCCGCCCCTCCGACCTTGCCGAGGCCCTCGGCATCGCCCCTGCAAAAGGCTCCGGCCGCCGGGGCACCGGGCTCCGAAGCCGCCTCGAAGCCTTCTTCAGCCAGGAGGAACCCTCTCACCTCAGGCTCATCCTGGACCTGGCGACGGCCATCGGATCAGAGCCCGGGAGCAGCGCCGACGAACTCTGCCGCAGGCTCGGAGTCCCCTACGCCGAGCTGTCGGTGGCTCTCGGAGAGCTCGAAAGCGGCGGATTCGTAAGCACCGACCTTCTGGGACGCTGCCGCATTATTGGTTATTAACCGCAAAAAAGCCATATTTGTATCCGTGAACGAGTACATAGACACACATACCCATCTTTCCGACTCCGCATTCGCCGGAGAAGAGGACGCCGCCGTCCGAAGGGCGGTCGAAGCCGGAGTGACCATAATGCTCCAGGCCGACACCTGCGCCGAAGAGCGGGAAGCAATGTACGCCCTGTGCGACAGGCACCCCGGAGTGCTCTATCCGATGCTGGGCCTGTACCCCGGATACGTGGGCAAAGACTGGCGCGACCGCATTGACGAAATGCTCCCCTACCTCGGCCGGGGTCCTGTGGCCATAGGCGAAATAGGCCTCGACTATCACTGCGGAGACGAAAACGCCGCACTCCAGAAGCAGGCCTTCAAGCTGCAGCTCGAGCTTGCCCGCGACCGCGGCCTCCCCGTGAACATACACCTTCGCGACGCCACCGAAGACTTCTTCTCAGTAATGGAAGATTGCCGCGGGATGAAGCTCAGGGGCAACCTTCACGCCTTCAGCGCTTCGGCCGAAGTGTTCGGGAGGATGTCCCGCTACGGCGACTGGTACGTGGGCATCGGAGGAGTGGTGACCTTCAAGAACGCCTCCATCGCACGCGACCTGGTACGCATCCCGCTGGAGCGCATACTGCTTGAAACCGACGCCCCCTATCTTGCGCCTACGCCCCTGCGCGGCACCCGGAACGAGAGCGCGAACATTCCCCTCATAGCGGCGAAAATCGCCGAAATAAAAGGCGTCGGCATCGATGAAGTGGCCTCCGCAACCACGGCCAACGCAAAGAAGCTCTTCAATTTATGATTAAACTGAAGCACATACGCGGGCAGATAGGCTCCGAATCGGCCGCAGGCGGCGCCGTACTCCTCATATATACGGGCGGCACCATAGGTATGAAGGAGAGCCCCTCAGACCACGCACTTCGGCCCTTCGACTTCTCCGCAATCATGGAAGAAGTCCCCGAGCTGCGCAAGTTCTCCATCCGCATCGACGCCTGCACCTTCGACCCGCTCATCGACTCCTCCGACATAGAGCCCGCGATGTGGGTGAAGCTGGCGGAAATCATACGCGACTCCTACGACTCCTACGACGGATTCGTAATCCTGCACGGCACCGACACGATGGCCTACAGCGCCTCCACCCTCAGTTTCATGCTGGAGAACCTCGGCAAACCGGTGATTTTCACCGGAAGCCAGCTGCCGATAGACAGCCTCCGCACCGACGGCAAGGAGAATCTCATCTCGGCCGTTGAAATCGCCGCTTCGCGCGAAAGCGACGGAAGCGCGTCGGTGCCGGAAGTGTGCATCTTCTTCAACTCCCTGCTGCTCAGGGGCAACCGCAGCACCAAAACCGACGCCGAGGGTTTCGGGGCCTTCCGTTCGCCCAACGCAGGGCCGCTAGCCAGGGCCGGCATTACCATACGCTACGACCGCGACTCCATCAGGCGCCCTCCGGAAGGGCCGTTCCGCATCCACACGGCGCTCGACACCCGCGTATCGATACTAAAGATACACCCCGGCATCACCGAGCAGGTGGCCCGCGACATTCTCCTGGGGAGCGCCACGAGGGCCGTGATACTTGAGACCTTCGGCTGCGGGAACGCGCCTTCGCGCGGATGGTTCCTCAAAACCGTCAGGGAATCGGCCAGTATGGGAAAGATACTCCTGAACGTCACCCAGTGCAACAGGGGCACCGTCGACATGTCGCTTTACGCCACCGGGCGCGCCCTTTCCGAAGCCGGAGTGAAGTCAGGAGGCGACATCACCACCGAGAGCGCCCTCGGCAAACTGTTCTGCCTCATGGGGGAACACCCCGGCAACGAGGCCGCGGCGGCGCTTCTGGAAAAAGACCTGAGGGGCGACATATCAAAATAAGTATTGCCTAATGAATTTTTTTGCTAAATTGCACCGGATTCAGTGAAATTAAATTTTAACTAATACTTTAATCTCATTTATGAAAAAGTTTTTTATGTTTCTGGCAGTCGCAGGCGTAATGGCCTTCACTGCAAGCACCGCATCCGCACAGGACGAGCAGGCCGCTCCCGCAGCTGAGGAAGTTGCCGCAGCTCCTGCACAGATGAGCGCAGCTGACCTTCTCAACGGTACCGGCGAGGAAATCCCTCTCCATCAGGCACTCAAGACCAAGTTCATCGAAGGCGGCGCAGGGTTCATGTCCCTCATCATCGCCTGCCTCGTCATCGGTCTGGCACTTGCCATCGAGCGTATCCTTTACCTCACCTTCTCCAAGACCAACACCAAGAAGCTTCTTCAGGATATCGAGAACGCTCTCAAGGAAGGCGGCGTAGAGGCAGCCAAGAGCGTTTGCCGTGAGACACGCGGCCCCGTGGCTTCCATCTTCTACCAGGGCCTCCTCCGCTACGATCAGGGCATCGACGTGGTCGAGAAGAGCGTGGTTTCCTACGGCTCCGTTCAGATGAGCGAGATGGAGAACGGCCTCAGCTGGATCTCCCTCTTCATCGCCATCGCCCCGTCACTCGGATTCCTCGGAACCGTTATCGGTATGATCAATGCATTCGACGCCATCCAGGCGGCCGGCGACATCTCCCC
The DNA here is from genome assembly GCA_017444905.1 of Bacteroidales bacterium. Lineage (GTDB taxonomy): Bacteria > Bacteroidota > Bacteroidia > Bacteroidales > UBA932 > Cryptobacteroides. The sequence continues at coordinate 781 of JAFSVP010000202.1, read as the reverse complement.
TAACATCGTTGCAGGCGGTATGAAGGTGGCCCTCATCACCACCGTCGGCGGTCTCATCGTCGCCATGATCCTCCAGGTGTTCTACAACTACATCCTTTCCAAGATCGACGGTCTGACCATCGATATGGAGGACGCTTCGATCAGCCTCATTGACGTCCTTTCCAAGTACACCGCGAAATAATTATTATGAAACTCAACAAGATCTTCAAGTGGAGCATGGTTGCGCTGATCATCATCAGCTTCGGCCTTCTCGTCTGGGGCTTCTCCGCAGGCTTCGGCGACTCGAATGTCGAGGTGTTGCTCTACTGGACCTACGTAATGCTGGGCATCGCAGTCGCGTGCTGGGTTGTCATCGGCCTCATCGTAGGTGCCAAGAACGATCCCAAGAGCCTTGTACGCATAGGCATTGTGATCGCCGGAGCAGTCGCGCTTTGCCTGATCTCCTACCTGCTGGCGGCCGGAAATCCCGCCATGGGCATGCTGATGCAGCCTGATGCAGGTACGCTCAAACTCACTGACACCGTACTTAATCTCACATACATCGTCGGCGGCGCAGCCATCGTGGCAATCATAGTCGGCGAAGTTCGTATGTCCCTCGCAAGCAAGAAATAACTATGGGCAAGAAGAAAGTACCAGCAATGAACACCAGCTCGACCGCGGACATCGCGTTCCTGCTGCTGTGCTACTTCCTGATGACCACGACCATGGGAAGCCACACCGGCCTCAGCCGCCGTCTGCCTCCCATGCCGGACAAGGATCAGAAAGTGGAGGACCAGAAAGT